>CBDTTR010000154.1:0-5799 GCA_965363405.1 uncultured bacterium
GATAATCGGCAACCAGACAAGATTCCTCAATTATCTTTTGTTACGTATAGATGGTCAGAAGAAACAGTCCGTTTCAGAGAAATTTTAATGTGACATACACACAACGTAGTGTTGAGAATTTCGGCTTTCTGTAAGGTGTCCTAGATGGTAGCTAGTATAACGTTTCAATAAAATATCGACAATACAGGGTGTGTATGCTATAATTCTTGTCAAAACTTCGAAAGGAGAAGTCATGGCAAGAAAAACAAAGAGAAGCCTTCTATTTCTTAAGGACGAACAGTTGCAAGAACTTAACAGAATTTCCAGAACGCGTATAGCTCCTGCTCAAGAAATCCAACGTGCAAGGATTCTATTGTCATATTATGAAAATCCAAACATCTCAGAAGTTGCCAGAAAAATTGGAGTAACTCGTGACACAGTATACAAGTGTGTTGACAAGGCGCTGGAAATGGGAGTTGAAAGCGCCTTGAAGGATTTATACCACAGGCCCAAAGAGCCAACAATAACAATGGAAGCAAAGGCATGGCTTGTGAATATAGCATGCAGCAAACCAAAAGATTTTGGAATGGCCGCAGAGTTGTGGACTCAAAAAGCACTTGCAGACTATGCTCGTAAACATGCTGAGAAAGCTGGACATCCATCATTAAACAGGGCAGGCAAAGCCACTGTAAATCGCATACTGAAAAATCAGGTGTTGCAACCACACAAGGTTAAGTACTATCTTGAAAAGCGCGACCCTGAGTTTGAATCAAAAATGAAAGAGGTATTGTTAGTTTACAAAGAGGTTAATCTGCAAAATGATTCTCACAATACGGACGGTAAAAAACAATTATACACAGTTTGTGTTGATGAAAAGCCTGGCGTTCAAGCGATTGCAAATGTTGCGCCCGACCTTTCTCCTCAACCCAAGAAGTACTCTCAATTTGCAAGAGACCACGAATACAAGCGGCTTGGGACTGCTTCAATTTTAGCTGGCATAGATTTGCAAGATGGTCATGTGTTTGCTCAAGTTCAACGCCGTCACCGAAGCAGAGAATTTATTGGTTTGTTAAAAGAGATTGATGCGTACTATCCCCTTGATGCTCAAATTCGAATAATCTTGGACAATCATTCGTCCCATATTTCAAGAGAAACACGAGCATATCTTACAACACGGCCAGGACGGTTCATTTACGTCCACACCCCAACTCATGGGTCTTGGCTTAACTTAGCTGAAACATTATTTGGCAAAATGGCACGAACATTTCTTCGTCATATAAGAGTTTCGTCATGGGGAGAACTTAAAAAAAGAATACTGTTAGGTATACAGGAGATCAACGAGCAACCAGTTGTACATCGATGGCATAATTTTGATTTTTCAAATAGTTAATTGTCGGTATTTTAACGAAACGATACACTAGTGTTGATTTTTAGTGGGCAGATGGGAGATACAATATATTGTATGCGGGACCCAAGTGGAGTTTGTTGGCAAGTCTTTTTTTAGCTTCTCTCAAACAGCTTTAAGCTGATTTTTTAGTATCATTCCCTCCTGAACCAAACCGAGGACTTGCTCTATTTTGAAAGGCTTGCGAATAACAAGATTTATCCTACTATCGTTCATTTATGACTCATCTAACTTAACATTCCAACCTATGATAAGAGCTGCAGGTATTCTCTCATTGATGCTTTTGATCTTTTCTGCTACCTGCCAGCCAGACATTCCAAGCATCCCCAGGTCAGCAAAGATCAGGTCAACTCCTTCTTTTTAAACACTTCTATCCCCTGACTTCCAGTGGTGGCAGTTTCAACTTCATGACCTCTTTTAATTAATATACCAGAGAGAAGGTTAAGCGCCGTGATGAATTTTTATTTATTCTCCTCTGGATATTTATAGCAATTTAACCCAAGTCGAATAGTTTCAGCTCCAGGGATAGGGACGTTCCCACGAGTCGTTGCTATCACAATTGTTTTTCCTGATTTGCTCGGACCAAAGTCTTTACTTAGGTCTATAGTGATAACTGCTTTATTGTCTTTGACCTCAATTTGTAGATTATCCATTGTAATCTCCTTATTAATTCTAATTGGGCTCTTGTTATGTATAGTTTATGCCAAGGTATAAACACCTCGACTGATTTTCTTGATTTTGCCTTGTTGCAAGTTTTTTATCATTACTCAGGGAATTGCCTTAAACTTCGGAATTTTTGTTCCGAGGTTAAAAAACTAATCATTTTCTCCTTCCTCTATGTTTTGAAAAAGTTCCAAATAATCTTTTTCTGAAATAACTCTCAAATAATTCTCCATACCAAAAGCTTTTTCATGCTTCGCTATTAATATTGCTCCCTCTTTTGATTTCATCTCCTGGTATCCATGCTTCTTATACCACTCTTTGAAAACTTTAATTACTCCCCCTGCTGGTCTTCTCATTTACTCTCTCTTTTCTTTTGGATTCATGCTCCCCAATGAAAGAGTCTGTATTGTTCTATAGCAAGTTTTTTACCATTAGTCTAGGAAAGAATTAAATTCCTGATGACACATACAATGAGCAAAATAACCATACTTGCCAACTTCTTAAGTCGCCTTCAGACAAATCTCAGTGTGACATACTCTCGGTAGTGTTGATAATTTCGGCTTCCTGAATGATGTCCTTGGTAGTATGTTAAGTTTTCATTGGACAAATTGGGGGCACAAGATGTGGGATTAGATAACAAAAGACAGTAGCCACTCTCGATCCCTGCCTTTCAGAAGAATTACCAAATCGAACAATCTATTGTCCGCCTCTACAGAACCAAAATGGGCTGATGAATAAACATAAAGATAAAAAGCAGTGATAAAACTCAGAGATGATAGCTTGGATAGTTTGATTTAGTTGGGAAGAGATTTTTTACTTGAAAAGCTTTTTCAAGCTTTCTTTTTGGGCGGATAACATCTTCTCCCCTGACTCAATCATTTCAAGAATCTTTTTCTTTTTTTCCTCAGTTATCTTTTTACCCTTTTCCAGATTATCCCGTGTTACCTCAGCAACATCTTCTATGAGATCATCAATGCTTTCCTTCAGGGTTTCCTGAAAATCCCAGACTCTCTTTTTGGTTTTTCTCCCCAGTCTCTCAATTTCCTTTCGGGTCCTACGACCTGACCGAGGAGCAAAAAGTATCCCCAATCCAGTTCCCATAAGAAAACTCGAAAAGATGGTACCGATGTGTCTTTTTTCACCTTTGTCCTTCATTAGTAATCACCCCCTTTTTTAATAAGTGACAGTTATACTACTTCATTATAATTGAACTTCTTGCAATTATCAAGTCCGCATCAGTCAAATTTTACTGTAAGATACATTCGAGACTGTCGAAAAATCCTAAAACCCTCAATTTGTGCTTTGTAACTACTTGATTTTATTACACACAAAATTGATAAAAACGCTACATTTGGACTTTTTCGACAATCTCTTCGGTAATGTTATTATTAGTAGAAGGCTACTCTGGCGGTGAATCATACTCTTCCTCTAAGATAACCCCTTCTTCTGCTCCTTCTATTGCCTCTGGTGGAGCCTTGGGCTCTTCCTCAAAAGATTCCTCTACCAAAGATTCTTTCTTTTCCATCACTTTTTCTTCTCCCTTCGGTTTTTCAGATGAGCGACCACAAGAATATCCACCTAGTATCAGAAACAGGATTAACAAAACAATGCATGTTCTATTCATTTCTACCACCTCCTTTTTACTCAATTTCTTTTCCAATCAATGGCAATATCCCATCAATCATCTCCTTAACTTCTGCTTTAAACTCTTCATCTTCTTCCATTGCTTTTACTATCGCTGGACTCCACTGCCTTTGAGAAGATGTAATAACCACGGAATTGAGCGGCAACCGCAGGCGGGGGTTTCCGCTCGAATGATTATGCGATTATCTGTCATTGCCATCTGAAGCTTTATTCGCCAAACGTCCTTCGATGTCTTTTTTTCTTCCGATTCTGTAAGCATCAACAATCCCAATAACCCAGAAGAAGATTATCAACCACAAGAGAAGTTTGAATATCAGGCTGTCAGAAGTGGTGGATATCTGGGTGGCTGCACTTGAAATCGCGCTCATATCAATTACCCCACTCTCTGATTCAATCTTTTCGAGGATGGTAAAGGCTTGTTGTACTGCTTTTATTAGAACAGCCAGCAGAGTGGCTGTAATCGCAAGCATTAGAACAAAACCCCGTTTATAGTGTTTTAACATAACCTGACCTAGGCCTGGAAATACCAAACCTGATAACAGTGCACCTTTTAATGAATTATTCATCATGCGCTTCCTTAATATGCCCTGGTATTTATTGGAATCACATAATCAGGATAGGGAGAAGTCTCACAACCCCTCTCCTCCCAGACCTATGCCTGAGAAAAAGTGGGGTTATGTTGGTTTTGTATCCATTAAAACACTCAAGGTGTTTATTCTTTGGATACTACCCTTTAATCACATTCAGACTTTTTATGCAAGTAGTTTTCAGGCAGGTTTTTACTGTAAGATACATTTGCAAATGTTAAAAATTTCAGCCTTCCACTTCTGGTTATCCATGGTAGTAGTATGAAGTTTTTGGGGATAAAATGGCGATACAAGATATTGTGTTTGTGATATTTAAGGGAGGTTAACTTTGGTGAGTCTTGTACCACCTTTCAAGCCGCTTTAAACTGCTCCTTTAATACCATCCCTTCCTGAACCAATTTCAAAACCTGATTGACTTCAAATGGCTTATAAGCAATAAGATCAACTCCTTTTTCTCTCATCTCCGATTCATTCAGTTCTACATTCCATCCCGTAATGAGAGCGATGGGGACCCTATCATTTATGGCTTTAATCTTTTCTGCTACCTGCCATCCAGACATCCCAGGCATTCCCAAATCAGTAAAAACCAGATCAAATTCCTTTTGCTCAAACATCTCTACTCCTTGACTGCCATCAGAGGTAGCTTCAACCTCATGACCGCCATTAATTAAGATATCAGAGAGAATACTACGTACTTTCTCTTCATCTTCAATAACCAAAATCTTGGCTTTCATTTGCTCCTCTGATATAGATTTTACTTGTCCTTCTTCAATTATCTTCTCAGAAATAGGCAGCTTGATAGTAAAAGTAGTTCCCTGATTTTCAACACTATCTACCGTAATATTTCCTCTATGACGATTGATAATCCCATAAGAAACACTCATACCTAAACCAGTCGATTGAACTCCCTTTGTGGTAAAGAAGGGATCAAATACCCTATTTCTTATACTTTCTGGAATACCAATACCTGTGTCCTCTACTTTAATATAGATATGGCTATCTTCCCTAAATGTCCGTATTTTGATATCTCCTCCTTGAGGCAAAGCATCAATGGCATTGCTGATAAGATTAGTAAATACCTCTCTTAACTCAGCTGCACTTCCTGATGTGGGAGGTAGATTGGAAAATTCTTTTTGAATGTTAATCTTTATTCCTTTTGACTCGGCATCATTTTTCCATTTTACTTTTGTAAATTCCAAGGAGTTTTCTATGATTTGATTTAAGTCAAAAGTGGTAAAGTGTTTATCTTCGTCCCTGCGTCGAGCAAATTCCTGTATTCTTCTCACTGTCTCAGCACCATCTAAAGATGCCCGCTCAATAATATCCAAGCTTTTTATCAGATCAAGCATGGACTTTCTTTTTTCCTTTTTACCGGGAGGGGATTTAAGTTGCATTTTCAATAGTTGAACTCTTCCCAGGATAGCAGCCAACACATTATTGAAATCATGAGCTACACCTCCAGCTAGCTCTCCCAGAGACTTAAGCTTTTCTGATTGGAAGAATTTCTTCTCCATTCTTTTT
>CBDTTR010000155.1:0-5758 GCA_965363405.1 uncultured bacterium
TTTATGCCATCAAGATCTATTTGCCTTTTAATTTTACCTTCGGATGCTTTTGCAAGCTGTTCCTTTTCCTTAATGTCTTCTGCTTTAGCTTGTGTTAAGTGGGATGAGGCCTTGTCTATTATCGTATTCCCCTTGTCTGTGATGACTTCTATGTGGAAGGAATCGTTTAGTGATGTAAAAAGCAGGTCAAGCCCTTCTTTGGAAAATGGGTTGCCATCTATGGAAGTGCAAAAACAGTTTGGAAAAGGTTGGTTGCAGGCAATTCCGATTAAAGCTGTTTTGTTTCTTCGCGTAAGATAATAAGGGTCTGGAAAATCTCCTTCGAAGACGGGATCAAGCAATTTAAAACTTCGAGCGTCGCAAGGGCGGATGCCAAAAACAATAGTATCTTTTTCTTCTTTGGGGTCTTTTTCTACAGGCGTACCGTTCTTATCAAAAGTGAAGAAAGTCTCGGTTTGAGGAAAAACCGCACTTTTAGATATTATTGCCTGGTGTTGCAAGTCTAAAGAGATATTCTTAAAATCCTTGATTACCTCAAAGAGGGTAGTTGCATCCTTTTGAACAGGTGCCCAGATCTCATATTCCTTGAGGGAGTCTAAAAAATTATTAAGTTTTTCTTTTTGCAGAATGTAGGTGTCCATAACTTGACGACTTTCATGCTAAAAAAGACTAGATGCTGGATACTAGATACTGGATGCTAGATGTATATTTAGGACGAGTATTTTATCCAGTATCTAGCATCGAGTATCACTTTGTCTGTCGTAATCTATCCAATAATCACTCAACTATTTAGCAAATCAGTATGGTTTATAAAACGAAGTCATCCGGATCTTCGATGTTAAAAGTATTTAAGAGTGGTTTTACCTCTGAGTCCTTTCCCGCTTCAAAATCAAATAGTTCTTTGACATCTTTTTCTATTTTTCTGTTTAACTGCATGAGAGGGATATCAACCGGGCATGCACGTTCACACTCTCCACAGCTTATACATCTCCCAGCAAGGTGAAAGGCGCGGGTAACATGAAACATAAGATTTTCATTGGTATCAACGGACCGCCTGACCCATTGGGGTGTAAGTTTATCTAAAATACAACCATCGCAATAACAGAGAGGGCAAGAATTTTTACAGGCATAGCATCGGATACAGCGATCAAACTGATTCTGCCAGAAATCCCACTTTTCTTGAGGGGTTTTCTCTTCCAGCTTTTCAATATCATCATAATTGGCAGGATTACCCTCAAGTTTGTCACCGAGAAGCTTGTTATAAGTAAGAGGGGTAGGGTATTGACAGACTTTACAGGTATCAGCTATTAATTCCTCTTTGGGGACTTCATGCGCTTGATCATTGATGGTGATGATATACTTGCCGTTTTCTTCAACAACTTCTGCCGGATCCACTACATTGGGAAATTGGGCTTCAATCTTTTTCAGATCAATTACACCTTTACAAGGAATGCCAATTATATAAAGGCTTTCACGTGACAATCCTTTCTCTGCAATAATCTGATTGAGTGCCCTGGAATCACAACCTCTTACAAAAATAGCTACCTTTTTGGCTGTTGATTTTTTTTCTTCTTCCGCCTGAACCTGAGCCGGTTTACCCTCTATAGTAAGGTAATTGACCAGGCTTAGAGAGCAGAGTGGGGAAAAGGTAAGACGATCTAATTCTTCCTTTGTTTCTATGAATATCGGAGTAATCCTGAAACCGTAGCTCCCTTTCTGGTAGCCGATAAGGTGTGTTACTTCTTTGCGGCCAATCGCCCTTTTTGCTTCATCTTTTAACTTTTGGATGTTCATAGAATTTCTCTTTTAAAAGACTTTAAGGGACCCAGCTTTTTAATGTCTTCTGTTACTTCAGTAATGACGTCTGCAAACTTTTTTCCTTCAGAAGCCGACACCCAGCTCATTCTTATTCTTGAAGGATTTATGCCAATATATTCAAGTAGGTTTTTCATGAGAAGAAATCTCCTTCGGGCAAGGAAATTGCCCTTAAGGTAGTGACACTCACCGGGATGGCAGCCCGATATAAGTACTCCATCAGCACCCTGCCTCAGGGCCTGAAGAACAAAGAGAGGATTTACTCTTCCTGTACACATTACTCGAATCACCTTAACGGTGGGAGGATAGTGGGTACGGGTAGTACCGGTAAGATCTGCTCCAGCGTAAGAACACCAGTTGCATAAAAAGGCTACGATGTTAGGTTCAAATTCACTCATAACACTCTCCCAGAGATGCTATCATAGAGAGCAACTGTTCATCAGTAAATGATTTCTGTTGAATGGCGCCGGATAAACAAGCTGCTGCGCATGCGCCACAGCCTTTACAGAGCACTTCATTGACTGAGGCTACATCTACAGTTTTCCCGGCAATTCCAGTGGGTTTCAGTTCAATGGCATCGTAGGGACAGACCTCTACGCAAAAGCCGCATCCACGGCAGAGAATCTCATTTACCTGGGCTACCTGAGCTTCAGTTCTAACCTTACCCTGAGATAGTGGAATGCATGCTTTTGACGCTGCAGCACTTGCCTGGGCAACAGTATCAGGAATATCCTTGGGGCCTTGACAACAGCCAGCGAGAAAGATTCCGTCACTGGCAGTATCAACAGGACGCAACTTTGGATGAGCTTCTAATAAAAACTTATCTGCAGACTGTGATAATTTTAATATATTATTGACTTTGTTACTGTCAGCTCTTGGAACCATCCCCACCGCTAAAACAACCAGATCTGTTTCTACTTCAACAAGCTGACCCAGCAGTGTGTCTTCTGCTTTAACTACAAGTTTCTCCCCTCTTTTATAAACTTCCGCGACGTTTCCACGTCTGTAGATAGTCCCTTCCTGTTTTACGCGGTCATAGAACTCTTCAAAACCTTTGCCGAATGCCCTCACATCAATATAAAACACGGTTACTTTAGCGTCGGGTATCTTATCCTTTATCAGGTGAGCCTGTTTTGCTGTATACATGCAGCAGACTCTCGAGCAGTATTCATTGCCAACGGTTTTATCTCTCGAACCAACACAGTGGATGAAAACCACATTTTTCGGCTTTTTCCCATTAATCATAACGTCCCCTGTAGTGGGACCGGAAGCAGAGGATAACCTCTCAAATTCTAAACCTGTAATGACATTGGGATACAAACCATATCCCAGTTCAGGTTTCAGGGTTGGGTCAAAGGTGTCAAATCCGGTAGCTACGATGATTGTTCCGACATCAACCTCTATAAATTGTTCTTTTTGTTTGAGGTCTATGGCACCTAATTCTTTGCAAACAGGCTCACACTGCTTGCATTCTCTATTTAAAGTGTACCGGCAATAATCAGGATCAATTACAAAACAGGCAGGAACTGCCTGCGGAAAAGGTATATAAAGGCACTTGGTTTTTGAAAGATTCAGGTTAAAAGGATCGGGCATTTCAATAGGGCAGTATGAGACGCAATTACCACAACCATTGCATTTGTCTTCAATTATGTATCGAGGTTTCTTCTTAATAGTAACCTTAAAGTTACCTACATACCCCCCCACATCGGTGATCTCAGAATATGTAAGAAGCTCTATGTTTGGATGGTTGCCAACATCAGACATCTTGGGCGTTAGGATACAGGCTGAGCAATCCAGTGTGGGAAAAGTTTTGTCAAGCTGCATCATGTGACCACCGATACTTGGGTCTTTTTCAACAAGATAGACTTTATATCCAGTATCGGCAATGTCCAGAGCCGCTTGAATGCCAGCAATCCCACCACCCAAAACCAGTGCGGCAGGTATTACATCAACTTCTTTTTCCTCTAAAGGTTCAAGCAAACTGGCTTTGGCTACAGTAGCTGCCAGTATGCTTTCTGCTTTTCTAGTAGCCTTTTCAATGTCCTCGTGGACCCAGCTGCAGTGCTCGCGTATATTGGCTATCTCAAGACAGTAAGGGTTGACTCCAGCGCTTCTTAGCACCTTCCGAAAGGTAGGCTCATGCATGCGTGGTGAACAGGCAGCCACTACAATGCGGTTAAGATTAAACTCTTTGATATCATTTCTGATCAGTTCCTGCCCGGGATCAGAACAGAGATAGATATAGTCTTTAGCAATTGAAACATGGGGCAGTGTTGATGCAAACTTGGTGAGTTTAGTAACATCAACAGTAGATTTAATATTTACACCACAATGGCAGATATATACGCCAACTCTTGTTTTGCTCATTTTTACGTCTCAGAGATTCTACAAATTATTGGAAAGTGTTTACTTTGCTAGATGCGTGTCGTATCAGCCTGTAAGCTTCAAGCATTTAAGCTCTTGCGAATATTAACCCGTAACACGAAACGCGTAACCCGCAACTTGCATCAAACCCATTATTACATTATGCCAACTGCTTATGTGAAGCTTGAGTTAAGTTCTCCTATTCTATTGCCTGTGACACTATTTCTACAATGTCGAGGATTTGAATTCTATCTTCCAGCTCTCCGCTTTTAACCGCATCCTCCAGAGTTAAAAGGCAAAAAGGACATGCAGTTGCCAGAATTTCTGCTCCACAATCCAAGGCCTCTTTAACTCGAATTGTGGCAGTACGTTCCATTGTTTCAAAAGCCTCGATCCACATCCTTCCTCCTCCACCCTCACAGCAAAGTGCCCTTTCTCTCGCCCTGTCCATTTCAACAAAATTTAAGGAAGGAATACTTTTGAGAATATCCCTTGGCTCATCAAAGATTTGATTCTGCCTTCCTAAAAAACAGGGGTCATGGTAGGTGACGGTTTTTTCAAATTTCTTTGAGAAGGAAAGTTTTTTCTTCTTTATAAGATCGGGAATAATCTGTGTATAGTGTTTTACCTCAATGTCAAGCTCGGTATACTCATTTTTGAATGTATTGTAACAGTGAGGTGAAGTAGTTATAATCTGCTTTATGGGGAATTGTTTAAACATCTCGATGTTCATCTCTTTTAGTGCGTCGAAAGACCAGATGTCTCCCATGCGGCGTATCTCATTGCCACAACAGACCTCATCGTTGCCCAGGGTGCCAAAGTTAATTCCTGCTTTAGCAAGCGTTTTCGCTAAGGCTTTGGCTATCTTTTGTAGCCTGGGATCAAAAGCTACTGTGCAACCCACATAGTAGAGGATTTCTGCATCTGCTATGCTTTTAATCTCCAGTCCTTCTGCCCACTCCGATCTCTTTTCCTGCCCAATGTTCCATGGATTCCCGCGAATTGAGATACTCTTTAGAACATCTCTTATTTTAGGAGGTACCTGACCATCTTCTACCAGAACACTGCGCATACTGATAATGAGATCAGCAGGATTTACCTCTTTAGGGCAGCGTTTAACACATGTGGTGCAGGTAGAACAGTCCCATAGCATCTCTTTCTTTTGAGCAATATCTTCCCCTTCAGAATTTAGAATCTCATAAAGAAGCTTTCTGATGTTAAAATGGGGAGATATGACTGAGATGGGGCAACTTCCTGTGCATTTGCCACATTGAATGCAGGGAAATAAAGGATCTCGTAGGATAAAAGCTAGTCTTTCTGCTTCTTCTGACATATTTCCAACTAAATTCTACAATTTGTTTATATAGTTGTTAGATTTGCAACGGTTATAGAGTAATGTAAAAGTTGCGTGTTACGGGTTGCGAGAATAGATTTTTTAAACACGTAACACGCAACATGTGTTAAATTATTCAACTGTGCTGAAGAAGAAGTCCAATTGCTTAAGAAACCTTAAGCTAATTTGGTGGGCTTCAAGCAGTTTCTTCCTCTTTTTCTTCGTCCACTTCCTCGAAAGTCAAAG
>CBDTTR010000156.1:0-5670 GCA_965363405.1 uncultured bacterium
AGCTGTTATCGGCTTCCCTGTGAATGTAATTTTTACTTGATTTACATAAATTGATTGTGTATTCTTCTTTATGCGCTTCATTTTTTTGTGCTCCTTTCTGATCCTTGTTAGGTTACCTGAAAGGAGCATTTTTATTTGCTTTTCTCTTCTTTTGCAACCCTATTTTTCCCTCAACTGCAATATCTGGGTTTATATACAGTAAAGAAGGAGGTATTATGTCGAGATGTATTTTTGCATCATTAGTATTTTGTTTGCTTCATTTCTGCTTTTCGGTAACATATGCAGAGGAGCTTAAAAAACCTCTCAGTTTAGCTGAGAGTATTACTATGGCACTGGAAAAGAGCACTTCTGTTCGTGCTGCTGATTATGGGATAAAAGGAGCTGACTATGAGCGAAAAGCTGCAAGGACTGATTTTTTACCTAAAATAACTACGGAGTATGGTTATACTCGTTTTAATGAGGACCCACATATAAAATATCCTGCTGTGGAGTTTTCTCCTTATCCCACAGATATGAAGATAGGAAAAAAAGACCGCTATCAGTGGAACAGCTATCTTAAACAGCCACTTTTTACAGGCGGGGCATTGGTGTCTTCCTACGAGATTGCCAAATTAGGCTTGGACATAGCTAAGGAGAGTTGGAGCAAGGCAAAGCAGGATGTCGTTTTACAGGTCAAAGAGGCTTATTTTAATATCTTGAAGGCAGAGAAGATTAAAAAGGTAACCCTTCAGGCGGTTGAGCAGGTGAAATCTCATGTAGAAGTTGCTCAGGCATTTTATGATGAGGAGATGATGCCTAAGAATGACCTTTTAGAGGCAGAGGTGAGATATGCTCAGGTCAAACAGAATTTGATTCGGGCAGATAATGGGCTGCAGATAGCGAAGGCATACTTTAATACCGTATTGAGACAAGATGTAAACGAGCAGGTAGAGGTGGAAGATATTCTGGAATATCAGCCTGAGGTTGTTCTCCTGGCCGATTGTCTAAAAGAAGCTATCCAAAGAAGACCAGAGATTAAGGAAGTCAATCTTAATTCAGAAAGGGCTAAAAAAGGTGTAAGGCTGGCAAAGAGCAGGTTTTTCCCTACGTTATCATTGATCGCCGATTATCAGAAAATGGGGGATCATGCTGATTTGAGGGGCAATCCCTATGAAGATGCTGAAAGTTGGAAGGTAACTACTCTCCTTAGCTGGGATATCTGGGAATGGGGAAAGAAACACTATCAGGTAAGTGCCAGCAGGACAAAGGTTGCACAGGCAGAAGAACTCAAAAAACAGGTAGGAGATGCAATAGCACTTGAGGTTAAAGAATCCTATCTCAACCTTAGAGAAGCAGAAAAAAACATTTCTGTAGCCAAGACGGCCAGAGAACAAGCTGAAGAAAATTTCAGATTAAACCAGGAGAGGTATAACGAACAAATGGCAACGACAACTGATGTACTGGACGCCCAGACGTTGCTTGCTGGGGCACACAGCAACTACTATAATGCCTTAAGTGATTACCATATTGCAAAGGCCAGGTTGGAGAGGGCTGTGGGGATGGAGTAGAATAAGGATTAAAGCCATGGTTTATCATGGCGAATGTGGTATTAATGAGATTTAATAATACACGAGCATTCTTTTACGAGAGGTCTACCTGCAAATGATACAATTTTTAAAACGGCTGTTCACTTGTTTTCTGTTACCCTTTTTATGCTTTCACTTGGTGAGTTGTTCTGATAAGGAAAGTTCACAGGAAGAAGTCAATCGCAGGAAGATTCCTGTTAAAGTTTATAAAGTCAGCAGGGGGCGGCTAACGTCTTATCTGAGTGTTTCAGGCACTACTTTGCCTTTTGAGGAAGCAAAGCTGGGAGCAAAAGTTGAGGGAATAATAGAGTCAATTTTAGCTGACGAGGGTGATCGTGTTAAGAAAGGACAGGTTCTTATTCGCCTCGATCCTAGGGATTTTTTGCTGGATATCGATCGCGCCGGGGCAGCCTTAACAACAGAACATGCCGAGCTGGAAAGAGCTAAGCATGATTTGGAACAAAAAACTGAAGATTGGCGAAGATTATCAGCCCTCTATGAGAGAAAGGTAATAGCTAAGCACCGATATGATTCAATGAAAGCAGCCTTTTCTATAGCCCAGGCAAAGGTGAAATCGTGCCAAGCACAGATTAAAGAAAAAGAAGCAGAGCTTAAGCTGGCAGAAAAGCGGTATCAGGATTCAGTGGTGGAAGCTCCTTTCAATGGGGTAGTAACCAAAAAGATGCTTCATGAGGGAGAGGTATCATCGCTCTGGGCTTATAACTGGGAGGCACTTGAGGTGATGAATCTGAACAAGATCAAGGTTGTGTGTGAGGTGTCTGAAAAATGGAAATCGCAACTAAGAGAGGGGATGGAGGTAATTATCAAAGTTGATGCTTATTCAGAAGAGAAGTTTTTGGGGGAAGTCACTACTATCAACCCTATGGTCGATCCACTGCAGAGGACTTTTCGGGTAAAGATAATAATTACCAATCCTGAATACAGACTGACTGCCGGAATGTTTGCGAGGATAAAGATTGGGTTGAAGGTGAAAGAGGGAATTTTAATCATTCCTGAGAAAGAGATATTGGAACGTCCTGATGGGCACTTTATCTTTGTGGTTAAGGATGGAGTTGTAAAGCGAAGGATAATCTCTTTGGGAATCAAAGAAGGTGAGAGGGTAGAGATTACTGAAGGTTTAGAGGAAGGTGAGATGATTGTTATTGAAGGAAGTCATCGTCTCCAAGATGGGTATAAGGTGGAAGCGGTATTATGAGAATAGCAGATTTTTCTGTAGACCATCCGGTTCCTGTAGCGGTCTTTTATATTATCATTTTTGTGTTGGGGTTGCTTGCATTATCCCGTATTAGTCTTGATCTTTTACCAGATATAGATTATCCGGTGGTTGCGGTAATGGCGAGGTACAGGGGGGTTGCGCCCGAGGAGATGGAGAAGCTGGTAACCGAACACCTTGAGTCTGCCGCGGCTTCTGTGGATGGGGTGAGAAAGGTGAAGGCTGTTTCCTTACAGGGTGCCTGTGCAATTATGGTTGAGTTTGAGTGGGAAGCTGACCTTGATGTGGGGGCACAGGATGTGCGAAATCAGATCGAACTTGCTCTGGATTTTATTCCCGAAGAGGTGGACAGGCCTGTTGTATTAAAATTTGATATGGATTTACTACCCGTATCATATTATGGGATTTACAGCAAAGGAGGGCGAGACCTGCGAACCTTAAGGAAATTTATTAGGGATGCAGTGGAGAAAAGGATAGAGTCGCTTTCCGGTGTGGCTTCTGCTGTAGTACAGGGGGGGTGGGAAAGGGAGATAGTAATTGAGGTCTATAGGGATCAGCTCAAATCCCGGGACATTACACTCGATCAAATCTCCGATGCTCTTAAAAAACAGAATATCGATCTCCCTGGTGGACATATGGATGTGGGGAGGAACGAGCTAACAGTTCGTACCAAAGGGAAATACACCACGCTTGAGGAAATCGAAGATACCATTATACGAGTCCATGAGGGGACTGCCATATATGTTAAAGATGTTGCCCGCGTGGTAGATGGGTACCGTGAGGTGAGACACCATGCCCGCACCAATGGTATTGACTCTGTCCTCCTTACAATTACTAAGGAACCAGGGGCAAATACCGTTGATGTTGTGGATCGTATTAAGGATGAAATGGTTGGGATCTGCTCAACCCTTCCACCAGATATTGAAGTAGTGCATGTCTATGATACTTCACGACTTATTCGGGGAGCCATCGAACAACTTACCTATAGTGCCTTCTGGGGTTTTTTCTTTGCTACTACTATCCTTTTTCTCTTCTTGCTCAGTTTTAGAACTACCTTTACTCTGATACTCTCTATGTTCCTTGCTGTGGCATCAACTTTCATAGCTGTTTACTTTTTTGGAGAGACACTTAACATCATGACTCTAAGTGGCATTGCCTTAGGGGTTGGATTGATTGTCGATAATTCAATTGTAGTAATGGAAAATATCTTTCGCCACATTGAGAGAGGGGAAGAGAGGACCCGTGCTGCAAAGAAAGGAGCTCAAGAAGTAGGGATGGCTATATCAGCATCTACCCTGACAACCGTTATTGTTTTTCTCCCCATGGCACTGTCTACGGGAGCAACGGGAATTCTAACCCGTTCGCTTGGTGTCACGGTGGTATTTTCAATCCTGGCTTCACTTGTGATTGCGCTAACGCTGGTGCCCCCCATGGGATCCAGGGTATTTCGGGTCAAGAGAAAGAAAGGTGAATTTGTGCTATTTGACAAAGCAAAAGAATTCTATACGAGAATGCTCCGATTTGTCCTTGTCAATCGGGGAAAATCCATTCTCTTTTTAGTTTTGCTTTTCATTTTGGCTCTCTTAATATTTCAAACAGTGGGAACGGAGTACATACCTAAAATGGATGAATCGGACGGGACTGCGGTAATCAAGCTGGAACCGGGGATATCCCTAAATGATGCGGATGCTTTTCTTAAAGAGATGGAGAGAGTAGTCTCATCACTGCCAGAATTCGAATCTATGCTGGCTATGGTGGGGCGCTCAGAGGTGAGCACCATTGATATGGTTTTTGGTATTGCTCCCTCTGATGTTAATGAGGCGGAGATGTATTTTAAACTTCGTTCCAAAAAGGAGCGCAAAAGAACCTTTCGGGAAATATGTGATGAAATCTATGCAAATATAAACTTACGAAAGGAGTCTGTCGTCTATTTTATGGATACCATGGACTGGTTCCTGGGTGGAGGGGAACGTCCCGTTGAGATAAAGATTTTTGGCAGTGATCTTGGAGAGCTTACTCGACTTGGAAAAATTGCTGAGGCGCGAATACGTGAGATTAGGGGGGTTACCGACCTTGATAATAGCATGAAGCCAGGCAGGCCGGAGCTGCAAATAAAAGTTGACAGAGAGAAGGCTTCAAAGCTGGGAATTACAGTCGGGCAAATTTCTTCTACGGTAGATACGGCCTTTTTGGGTAAGAAGTCGGGAAAATATCGAGTGGCTGGCGATGAATATGATATACGAGTAAAATATATTGAATTTTATCGGGATGATCCAGATGACCTTTCCTCAGTTATTATTCCATCTCCCTTTGGATTTAATCACTATTTGAATGAGGTTGCGGAGGTAGTTAAGGGAACAGGTCCTGCCAGGATTCACAGGGAAAATCAAAGAAGGGTTGTGGTTTTAAGCGCCAATGTTTCAGGAAGGGATCTGGGTAGTACGGTAGGAGAAATCAGGCGAAAGCTATCAGAACTCGATCTCCCAGAGGGGTACTATATCAAATATGGTGGAGGTTACGAGGATATGGAGGAGATGCAGGAAGCAGTTTTTCTGGCTTTTATTTTGGTTGTTCTGCTTGTGTATCTGATTATGTGTGCCCAATTTGAGTCTTTCCTTCAACCTCTGGCAATTATTTTTTCTGTTCCAATGGCATTAATAGGCGTTTCTCTCATTATGTTTGTAACCAGAACGACTCTTTCGTTGATGTCGTTTATAGGTATTTTGATGTTAGTGGGTATTGCCGTAAATAATGCCATTGTATTAGTTGATTACATCAATCAACTGCGCAAAAGGGGAATGGAGAAAACAGAAGCTATTATCGAGGCAGGAGCGACCCGTCTGAGACCAATACTTATGAGTTCATCAACCA
>CBDTTR010000157.1:0-5625 GCA_965363405.1 uncultured bacterium
TTGTTGGTGATGAGATGTGCGAAAAATATAATCTTATTAATCTCCACCCGGCATGCCCCGATGGACCTGCTGGAACCTGGCAGGAGGTTATCTGGAAGCTCATAGAAGATAGAGCTAATCAAAGTGGGGTAATGATACATCTGGTAACAAACGAGTTGGACAAAGGACCCCGTATTACTTACTGCACATTTCCTCTAAGGGACCCTTTCATTAATCTCTTATGGGAAAAGCATGAACAAAAATTAAGATCCAAGAGTTTAAATCAGATTACAAAAGAAGAAGGGAAAAATAACGAACTCTTTAAGGACATTAGAAAAAGGGGAGTTATAAGAGAGTTGCCTCTGATTGTTCAAACCTTAAAGATTTTCTCAGAAGGAAAAATCAGCATAAATGATAAATGTATAATGGTAAATAATCGGGTTCAACACCAACCATACTGCCTGACTGAGCAAATAGAAGCCCTTATTAAGGATTAAACGTAAATTTTCTCTTGTCTGTTTAAAATTTCACTGCATTTTGAGTAGATACTTTAGGTTTTAATGAAATCCTTCTTCTGGTGGTTCGGTTTTTTTCTATCTTCACTTCTTGTCTTATGCTCTTTAATTTTCGGCATATCCATCCTTGTAATTTCATTGAATTTGAATAACCCCATAGTCTTTATAGCCACCTTCTTTTCTTCCTCGTTGTGGATCCTTGTAAGTCTCAGCCTTATGGCTGGCATCATTGTGAAAATTGTAAACAGGTTGAAAAAAGACAAATAAACGACCACTTGCAGATCATATGATGGAAGCTAGAATAAATTGTTTGTTTTGGCATAATATAAGTAGCATGAAGATCAATTATGTAATAAATGTCGCTAAAGTTTTTTTATTCTATTCCGATAATTAGTGTAAGAATTTAAGGGATTTAATACCATGTGCCAAGGAAGGTATGCAAAGTGACAATTTCAACTCAACAGATAAATACAGTTTTAAGGACATATAATAAGCAGTTGAAACTGTCTGGGGTTAATAGGTACAGAAAAGATACCCCTCCTCAGTCCATGAAGGATGAAGTTGAGATATCCATGGAAGGGAAAAGGCAGCAAATATATAAGCAAACAGCTAATCATATAGTAGAAAAATTAACAAGCAATACTGTAATGTCCCCAGCAAAAGTCGAAGAGAAGCAGAAAGGTTAAATCTGACATATTATGCTTGATCTGTTTTGATTAGTGTAAGGAGTATTTTTTTTGTTAAAAGTTTCTAGTTAGTTTAAAATGCAAAGTAGGGAGAGCTCGGAAGAGCTTTTTTTATGCGGTGATATTAAAATGAACAGTAGACATGTAATTATTGATGATGAGATTAATATTTTAATTGTTGATGATGATAAGATGTTGTGTAAGATGCTGGAGGATGTGCTTTCGCAAGAAGCAAAACTTATAATTACCTCAGCAAATGATGGACGTGATGCTATTGAAAAAATTAAGGGGAGAAATTTTGATCTTATCCTGACGGATTTGATGATGCCTGGTGCCGACGGTATTGAAGTATTAAAGGTAGCCAAGGAGGCCGATGAAGGTGTTCATGTGATTATTATTACAGGGTTTGCTTCTCTGGAAACTGCGATGGAGGCTATTAGAAAGGGAGCATACGATTATATTACGAAACCTTTCAAACTGGATGAAATAAAGATCGCGGTACAGAATGCTTGTGAAAAAATCAGACTGTTACGACAGAATCAGACCCTGATTGAGAATCTTAAACAGGCTTACAAAGAGCTGGATACCTTACAAAAGTCACGGGAAGAATTGAGTGTAAAGGTCGAGAAGATCAATCAAAGCATGGATAAAAGTCAGGAAAGACTTGCGGACAATATAATTGGCTTGCAAACGGTGCCCAGTGATTTACCGGTTTCCTATTATTTGAGGAGAAGGCGTACGGATAAAGCATGTGTGTTGATGGAATTAGAAAAACTGGGGAAGCTCAGAGATGAGGGCATCCTGACCGAAGAGGAATTTCGGGTCTGCAAAAATAGATTTCTAAGCGAGATTTAAAACACCTGGTGTTATTTACCACTGAACTTATTGAGTAGGGGAGAATATCTTGTCTAAGAGGTATAAGGTTCTTGTGATTGATGATAACGAATGGATAAGGACTACTCTTAAAGATCTTTTAGCTACGAGTGGATATCAGGTTGACATTGCAGACAATGGTGAGGCAGGTATAAGCAAGGTAAAATCTAAGTGCTATGATATTGTCCTTTCCGATGTTCAGATGCCTAAAATAGATGGGATTGAACTATTGAAACAGATCAAAGTATATGATTCTACTCTGCCTGTTGTAATGATAACAGGATTTCCAACAGTAGATACTGCCATACAAGCCATGAAGGAAGGTGCATCAGATTTTATTACAAAACCCTTCAGGTATGAGCAGGTAAATATGGTTGTTGATAAATTGGTAAAAGAGAGGGAAGGCACAAAGAAAGGAACGCAAACAAGTAAAAAAGCTCAGCAGAATAAAACCATAGAATCACTCAATATGAAATTGAATAAGAAAGTCAAAGAGCTATCCCTAATAAACTCTATAAGTGAGTCTATGAATATTCCCCAAATGAGCAGTGAAGATCTCTTTAATAAGATTGTAAAAGTTGCAACTGAATTGGTTGATGCTGACGGTGCATCCATTTTAATGATTGATAATATGTCAAGTGAACTCATCGTGAAGGCTATAAAGGGAAATGGTACAAACAAGGAGGTTGACAGCATAATACCTATAGATGGGAATATCCCCTGGAAAGAAGTGATGAAAGGTAAGCACCTGGTAATCAGTGGAGGAAAAGGCTCTCAAAAAAACATGGCTGTAAAGGGTCTGAATAAATCCAATTCATCAGTTTTAATTCCTTTGAAGATTAAGGATAATGTGTTCGGTGTGTTGAATGTATTTGATAAACTCGCCGGAGGCAAGTTTGGGCAAGAGGATGTAAAATTGTTGTTGACTTTATCCAGAAGGGCTTCCTTGAACATAGAGAATGCAATCCTTTATGAAAGCATGTATGCCAATCTCATCAGCACACTCCAGTCTCTGGTGGCTGCCATCGAGGCTAGAGACCGTTATACCCAGCAGCATTCTCAGAGAGTTACTCAGTTATCAGTCAAAGTTGCAGAAGAGATGAATTGTTCACAGGATGATATAGATACCATTAAGTTTGCTGGTGTACTTCATGATATAGGAAAGATTAGCGTAAGTGACTCTATACTTTTAAAAAAGGGCAAGCTGACGGAAAAGGAAATAAAAGTAGTTCAGACCCATCCTATTGTAGGTGAGAAAATATTGTACCCCTTAGGTCTTCTTCCTGCAGAGAGAGCTATTGTGAGACACCATCATGAACGTTGGGATGGCAAGGGATATCCCGATGGTCTGGCAGGTGTGGCGATTCCCTTTCTTGCCCGTATCATTACAGTAGTTGACTCATACGATGCTATGACGTCAAACAGACCATATCGTAAAGCGATGGAAAGTAAGGAAGCTGTAAATGAGCTGGTGAGATGTTGTGGAACTCAATTCGACAAGGATATTGTCGACGCCTTTAAAAAAATTTATTCCTCAAAATCATTCCCCAAAATATCCAAGTAGATTTTATCCAGATTCTTTCCTGTAATTTTTAGCATATCTCAGATTTCCTTCCTTTCAAATATAAAAACCATAACCAGCCAGACAACAATGATATACCCTGTGATGTCCATTACTGACCAGAATCCCATAGAAGAAGGAAAGAAATCGCTAAGGAAAGAAGAGGCATAGAGATGCAGCCCCCCCATTTGGGGAAGCAGGTAGTGAAGTAATTGGGTTGGTAGTGAGGGTTCCCAGTAAACTTTAATTTTCTCGAAGTAGAAGGGGATACTTAATCCCAAACTTATAACGTAAATGGAAAAGGTTAATAGAGCACTAATGACTCTGGGAAGGAACAATGAGAGAAGGAAAATGAGGGAGATAATTAAAATAAAATTGAGAAAAGCAACAATTAAACCAGAGAAAATACTCAACTTGACAACCCCGGTTCTTAGGTAAAGGAGTATAAGAAATCCTATGCTAAGAGCCATCATGTTAATAAAGACTATAAAAAGAACACCCAAAAATTTGCCTAGAAGGAACCATATTCTTTTAACAGGTTTGGTTATGGTTAAAATCAACGTTTCTTCAACGAGTTCTCTGGGAATGGTATTCATGGCAAGCAGTCCACAAAGTGATAATCCCCAGATGAGAATGCCACTGAAAGTAATGACAATACCCATATTGATAATTTGATCTGGGCTTAAGAATCCATTTTGGATGGTTATCTTTCCTGGAGTACAACCTCTAGCCATGAAAAGGAAGAGGAACGCGATAGCCAGAAGTATATAGACGACCTTGTTGCGGAGTTCCCCTTTCACCGTAATGGAAGCAACTGCAAGTATCTTATTCAATTGTCCCCTCTTCCTCTTTGATAAGTCTATAAAAAATGTCTTCTAAAGATTCCATTCGGGAGGTCAAGGATAATAGTTTCCCCCCATGATTGATGACAGTTTCTGGAATTGCAGTAATGGTTTTTGCATCCTTAGGACTGAGTATTATCTGATTACCCTCAAGCTGTAACTGGAGAGAAATCCCCCGCAGCTTTTCAAGGAGTTGATCATTTATTCCTTCTACTCGAAGTTCAATTAATTCTCCTTTGGTGGCTAATTCCTGTTTTGTCCCCATTTTTACTAAATGTCCTCGATGGAGTATAGCTACCCGATCACAAATCATTTCTATTTCTGAAAGGAGATGAGAATTGATGAAGATAGTAACCCCAACTTCTTTTAAGCTTAAGAGAATATCCCGAATTTCCTTATTGCTGATAGGATCAAGTCCAGCAGCAGGCTCATCTAACAACAAGAGATCAGGTTCGTTAAGCAAAGCTTGAGCCAGTCCTATGCGTTGTACCATCCCTTTAGAGTATTCTCCGATTCTGCGAGATTTCTCCTCATACATACCCACCATCTTTAAGCACTCTTCTACCCGCTTATTTCTTTTGTTATGCTCCATTCCATACAGTTTTCCCTGGTAGTCCAAAAATTCACTCCCCTTTAAAAAATCATAGATCTTAACCCTTTCAGGAAGGTATCCCACCTTCTCTCTTATTTTTTCGTTTTTGACAGGTTGATTAAATATTCTGGCTAAACCTGAAGAAGGTGATATCAAGTTGAGAAGAATCTTCATCAGAGTGGTTTTCCCAGCACCGTTAGGTCCTAAAAGACCAAAGCATTCCCCTTGCCTGACTTCCAGGCTCACGTTATCCAATGCGCGCACATTTGTGTAATCTTTGATGAGATGACTTACCTTGATAGCTGTATTTACCATTAAGTAATGTCCGTTGATTGATGGCAGACGTTTTTTTGTTCTGTGCCTAAATTGTTTCCGTTTACTCTCTTTTATAATTATTTAATTAGCTTATCCAGAATACTCCAGTTGAATGTCTTTGCCAAAATTGTTAACAATACTGGATTCCCGCTTACGCGGGAATGACATGTTTTTTCAATTGGTTTCATTCTTATCTGTCATCCCTGCGAAAGCAGGGATCCAGGAATTAATAGACAACTTGAGTATTATAGATAAGCAGGTT
>CBDTTR010000158.1:0-5615 GCA_965363405.1 uncultured bacterium
AAGCGTTGTAGCAAGGATTTTCAAGCCGCAGTAGATGGCTACTGCAAATTCTGGGTTTGAATATTGGGAGATTCTACATAAAACCCGAAGATAGTAACGCGCAACATAAATCCTCAACATAGCCTGATTCCAACATGCCACAATTCAAACTCCTTAAAGTAGAGTGAAGATAATTTCTATCCATGTCCTATCAAAAATCCATAGCCTATCTCTATGGGCTACAGAAATATGGAATAAAATTCGGACTTGCTAAAATATCTAAGCTTCTTTCTTGTCTTGACAACCCCCATAAGAAACTATCATTCATACATATTGCCGGAACTAACGGTAAAGGATCTACCGCGTCATGTCTTGCATCCGTTTTATCAAAGGCAGGATATAAAGTGGGTCTCTATACGTCTCCTCACCTCACAAGTTTCACCGAGAGAATAAAAATCGGAAATCGTGAAATCAGCAGAAAAGATGTAGACAGACTGACACAATTATTAATTAACAAGGCAAACAAAATAGACAGCATTACATTTTTTGAATTTGTTACCGCTATGGCATTGCTATATTTTGCAGAAAAAAAAGTTGATTTATGTATTCTGGAAGTTGGAATGGGGGGCAGGCTGGATGCAACAAATGTGGTATCTCCTATTATTTCAGTTATTACTAATATCTCAAAAGAGCATGAATACTATCTGGGCAAGACTCTATTAGAGATTGCCAAGGAGAAGGCGGGTATAATAAAAAAGAAAAGTTCTTTGATTACAGGAGCAACACAAGCTAACGTACTCACTCTGTTCAGGAAAAGATGCCATAATCTTCAAACAGAGTTTTATCGTTTGGGAAAAGACTTTTCCATAAAAACAAGGAAAAATCATTCAAACTATCATGGTATAAATTTCAACCTTGAAGATATAAAAATTGGGTTACTGGGGGATTATCAATATAATAATGCAGCTATAGCACTTGCAGCTATAGAATTACTGAGAATGAAAAATTATCATATTGGAGATAAGGCAATCTATCGGGGTCTAAGGGATGTCTATTGGCCGGGAAGACTTGAGATAGTGAAGAAAGCACCTGTCGTGATTCTTGATGGAGCTCATAACCCAGTAGCTATGAAGAGTCTCAGGAAGGCACTTCTTAAGAACTTCAACTTCAAGAAGTTAATCCTTGTTCTGGGAATTATGGAAGATAAGAACATAAAGGGAATGGTAAAGGAAATAGTTCCTTATGCTAATAAGGTCATTCTTTGCAAGCCCAATATAGATCGTGCTGCTTCTCCATCAATCCTCGCAGGAATAATAAAAGGCTATAATGTAAAACATTATAAAATTGATGATGTAAAAGAGGCTACACTCTATGCATTATCAACTGCTCGCCAAAAAGATTTAATTTGTATAGCGGGATCCTTATTCACAGTAGGTGAAGCAAGAGAAGTATTTAAAAAGAAATCCTATATCAATTGATATAATAGAGAGAGTGTGATAGCGTCTGACCTCTTAAAGCAAAAAGTTCAAACTAATACACAAAGACTAAAAATGCGTCTTAAAGCAGTTATCATACTTTTAAAGATATTATTACTTACATTGATTGTCACAGATCTTGCACTGGCAAAGCAAAAGCCTTTTATGCCTGGGTTTACCACTGCTGAAAAGGTCAACATCAACGCTGACAAAATGTACTACGAACAAAAAACCAACCTTTATTTTGCCGAAGGGAACGTCGTCCTACAACAAGAAGATGCTACGCTTAAGGCTGACAAGGTTACTATAAATACTATTACGCAAGATGCAAAAGCCATTGGAAATGTTACTTTAACAGAAGGAGAAAATGTACTCAATTGTGAAAGGCTGGATGTTAATTTAGCTACCAAAGTTGGTACAATCTCCCAGGCAACATTATTTGTTAAGGAAAACAATTATCATATATCAGGACAATCCTTTGAGAAACTTGGTGAAAACAGATACAGAGTTTTAAACGGCACAGTTACGACCTGTGACGGAGAAGTACCAGATTGGAAAATTACTGGTGGCGAGATTGATGTAACACTGGAAGGTGTTGCAACTTTGAAAAAAAGCACTTTTCAAATTAAAAACATCCCCATTGCTTACTTCCCTTATTTCTTTTATCCAGTTAAAATTGAAAGACAGAGTGGTTTCATGATGCCTCATTTTGCCTATTCAAGCAGAGATGGTGCTGTGATTGAAAACAGCTTCTTCTGGGAAATATCTGACAATACTGACGCAACGTTCTATCTCGATTATGCAAGCAAGAAAGGGGTAGGGGAAGGAGTGGAATTACGCTATGTATTGAATAAAAGAAGTAAAGGTACATTATATCAATACTATATTCAAGAAAGGAGCAAGTATTTTGAGGATAAATATGATCCCGTATTAGGCCGTAACAGAAAGAGAGGTATTGTAGATTTTGAAGGGGAACACTACTTTAATGACACATCATATACCAAAGCGAGAATGGCCTGGCTTAGTGACAGAAAGATTTTTAACGATTATTCCAGAGAAATTAAACGTTTTGAAAGCGATTGGAACAGGACAAGTTTAAGATCATTAGAAAAAAACAAGTCGTTGCTGTTTTACACTAAAAACTGGTCGCAATATACACTTACAACAGAATTGGATTATTACAAAGATTTAATGAAAAGTGATCGTACCACTCTTCAAAAATTGCCACAGATAAATTTTTCAGGGGGAAGTCAAAATATAACTAGAACACCTTTATTCTTTAAATTTGATTCTGCCTACAACAACTTTAATCGCGACAATGGAGTTGAAGGTCAAGTGATAGATTTATTTCCTAAAATCTCATGGCCATTCAATTTTGCAAATTATCTTAAGTTTACACCAGAAATAGGCATGCGGGGCCTATTCGCCTTAAATTTGAGCAATACGGATAGTGATTTTGATTACCAAAAAGCAGTTATTGATGCCAATGCTGAATTATCAACCACTCTCCTTAAGGTTTATAACTTCCCAGGGAAAAAGATTTCCAAATTGAAACATTCCATTGAACCAAGTATTCTTTACCGTTATAACTCTGATGAAGACCAGGAAGATTTCCCTTTTTTTGAGCCTATTAGTAGATTTTTCGATAGAAATCTAATCACATATTCTCTCACAAACAGGTTTACAGCAAAGGTTTTGCAACCAGATGGCACTTATTCTGAACAGGAAGTGGGTTTTCTAAGAATTGCTCAGAGCTACTACTTTGAGCGTCCTGATCTGCATCCTCTTGGAGAATTGAACAAAAAAAACGCTTATTACCACGATGGGAATTGGGCTGGTTGGGTTCGCGATAATTTGTGGGGACAAAAAGATTGGGCTAGGGCTGATTGGGCATGGGCTGATTGGGCGCGGGCTACAGAAGGTTACAATGGACACGATGTATCTGATTTACTTGCAGAATTGAGATTCAGGATTAACTATCATACCAATTTCAAAGCCAAATTACGATATAATCCTTATGATAACAGTTTGAGCTCTTACAATGTTTTTCTTTTAATGGAAAACAGGAAAAATGATTATATCCGGTTTGGATACTCCTATGTCAGAGATCGGCTGGAAGTATATAATATTAAGACACGCTTTAACCTCAGCAAATCCTGGACTGCTTTCTATGAAACACGCCACTCAGGATTTGATTCAAAGACCTTAGACTCTCTTTACGGTCTTGAATATTATGCCAAATGCTGGAGTGTTCGATTTAATGTGGAAGACAAGGCCAGCCAACAGGGGAAAGATAGTGAGACGGAATTTGGTATACTATTTAGTTTAGCAGGATTGGGTGAATTAGGTGGATTTGAGGGGTCAATGGACTGACCTGTAACTAAATATTTTTTGGTGTTTTATGAAGAGCAAAGTGTTTTTTGCTGATATGAGGACGAGCAATAAAGGTAATCTTTTTGACAAGCTTAATCTCCTGCTGGAAAGAGCTAACATCAAATCCAGCCATTTTTCAAAAGAAGATGGTAGAACATGTTTGCGGGGTTTTGAAAGGTAAAGAGGGTAGGGCACTATCAATTTCTTAATAAACATCAGCCCTGCCTGCGATTGTTACAGTCATGCAGATGCTCCTATCGTACCAAACATCGATATTCTTATTTCGAATGAACCTGTAGCTATCGATCAATCTTCAGCTGATCTCGCGAAAAATGAGATTGGAATTGAAAACTCTGTACTTAAAAAAAATTTAAGAAAAGGTGAGGATAAATTCAAAGGGTTTTATCCAGAGGTTAATTGGGAAATACAGCTAAATTATGCTGAAAAAATGGGTTTGGGATTTAGGAAACATCGACTTATACAAATTTAAAATTTGATTGACATGTTTTGTAAAATGTTTTAGATCTACTTGCGTAATTTTGCAAAGATATGTTATGTTTGATCTGTAAAATAAAACTATTTTTATTTATATCCTAATGAAAATTTCACTGAAAAATCTTATCGATATAAAGGAGGTGACCTATAATAGCATATCGAAAAGAAGACGAAGTCTATCAAATTTTAACAATAACAAATGGATAAGGAGGAAAGTAGCATGGGAAAAATAAAAGACTTTATGACGGAAAAAGTGATGCCAAGAAGATCGTTTCTTAAGCTGGCGGGATTATCGTCACTGGGTATGAGCCTGGGATTTCCACTTAAGACAAAATGGGCTAACGCCAGCTCTGACTGCATAGGATATGGTAAAAGCAAGAAATATTGGCGTACCGATGCACAGGGCAATAGGTACTTCATTCAAAACAACCTGATAACTAAAAATGTTGAAGATGGTCATATCCTGGCTAAATATGATGGCTGGTGGAATGCATATCCAGTCAGAGAATTTGATGATGATTTTCATGACTGGTGGATAGCAGAGAAAAACTGGTATTACCAAAAGTTAATAGACTTTTTTGAAGGTACATCCGATGAAATGGGAGTCCCTAATGGTGGTCATCACCATCCCATGCTTGCAACAGATGCAAGGATGTTATGTGATCGAGGGGATAGCCAATTTCACCTTAACAATACGCCAAAGGGTTTTACTATCATTCCAAAAGCAGATAAGATCCAATATATTGCGGATCAAGTTCAAGCCATGTATGATGATCCTAATGCCAATTTACCTGTAGATCTCTTTAAGCGCAGGCAAGAGCTCTATGCAGATAAAACCCTCTGGGATAAAACTAAATTCGCAACACTTGAGCTTTACAGTGGTCGTCCCATAGATGCTGAAGATTCAGGCAACGTAGGTGGTTACTACGGTATTGATGAGACTCATACATTTCAGAACATTATGGTAAACCCAATGTCAACCCTTACTTACATGGGTCTTTTCAACACAGATGGTACACAAGATTATTTTGAAGGGAGCACTGACGATACTCCAACATTTGAATTCAGGGGCTTTAGCTGGCTCATTTCCAACTACAATCCAAATATTACCCCGTATGAGAAGGCCATTCATGACTATATCAATCTTGCACATTGTGGATACCATGGTGGCTCTTGCGTAATAGCGACAAATCTCTTCGTTATCTCAGAGGAGTTCAATAACAGTCCAGGTTATGATCCTTATGCACGTGGGAAGAGGGTTGTGCCAGAACCAGAACCGGGACTATATGATTT
>CBDTTR010000159.1:0-5568 GCA_965363405.1 uncultured bacterium
GATATTTTGACAAATCTGGTAATCTACTCTCCTTAAACCCTCCAACAGAAAAGGTGTATCGTACCGTCTATGACATTCAGATTAAACAAGGCATTTTCTACCAAAACCATCCTTCATTCGCAAAGGATGAACAGGACAAATTTCTATATCATAACCTGCTAGATAAGGATCTTTCAAAAATTTACGGAATTAGTGATTTTAAACATGCAGGCACTCGTGAACTCAAAGCCGATGACTATATATACCAGATATACCGCATTGCTGACCCTCGTAACAACTCACCTATCTTTCCCATTATGGCAAAATATATTTTTGGCCTTGATACCCTGGCAAAATCCTTGGAGAAGACTTTGAAAGAAGTAAGGTTAAATAGAAAGCAAGCGGCTGGTTTCACCTATAATCAGGAAACAGACGAAAAGGCAAATCCTGTTTGGCTTGACTATAAAAACTTCTCGCTTCCTGGGGTGGTAAAAAAGGATGACTATACCTTTCAGATTATTCTTAAAAAGAAATACCCTCAAATCCTTTACTGGCTTTCCATGCCTTTTTTTAGCCCCATCCCCTGGGAAGCTGTCAAATTTTACAGCCAGGGTCCCCTGATAAAAAAGAATATTACTTTACAGTCTTATCCCGTTGGAACAGGCCCTTTTATGATTGATGTTTTTGATCCGAATTCAGAAATCATCCTCATAAGAAATGAGAACTTTCACAATGAAACCTATCCAGAAAAAGGAGAGAAGGGAGACAGAGAAGCAGGGTGCCTTGATGATACAGGAAAACCACTCCCATTCTTTAAAAAAGTTGTCTACAAGCTTGAGAGGGAATCTATTCCCCGCTGGAATAAGTTTCTCCAGGGATACTATGATTCTTCCGGTATTTCCTCAGATAGTTTTGATCAAGCCATTTCTTTTTCGCCAGAAGGACTGATTCAATTAACCGACCAGTTTAATAAAAAGGAGGTTAACCTTTCTGTTTCCACAGCTACAACCACCATGTATTTCGCTTTTAATATGCTTGATCCTGTTGTAGGTGGGTATACATCAGATAAACAAAAATTGAGACAGGCTATAGCTATTGCTCTTAACATTGAAGAACGCATTGAGATATTTGCAAATGGGAGAGGCATTCCTGCTCAAGGTCCTATTCCCCCGGGCATTTACGGCTATCAGGAAGGAAAGCACAGTATTAACACCTGTGTGTACACCTGGGATGACCAGCAAGCTAAACTTATAAGAAAACCGATTTCTGTCGCACAAAATCTGCTTGCTCAAGCAGGATATCCTGGTGGGATAGATCCCCAAACAGGCAAACCACTGATAATTGGATTCGATAATGCCTGGACCGGACCTGAAGCACAAGCTTTACTCAAATGGCTTCAAAAGCAATTTCAAAAGATTGGAATTATTCTTGAAACTAGAACAACTGATTATAACCGTTTTCAGGAAAAGGTGCTAAATGGAAACTTCCAGTTCCTCTCCTGGGGTTGGAACGCTGATTATCCTGATCCTGAAAACTTCCTTTTCCTTCTCTATGGACCTAATGGCAAGAAAAAATATGGCGGTGAGAACGCAGCCAACTATGACAATCCTGAATTTAATCACCTATTCAAAAGGATGGAAAGCATGGAGAACACACCAGAACGTTTGCAGATAATCAGGGAAATGCTTAATATTGCAAGACGCGACTCTCCATGGATTTGGGGATTTCATCCCCAGGATTTTTTATTATATCACAAGTGGGTTTTTAATGCTAAGCCAAATACTATGGCTAATAACACATTAAAATATCTTCGTATTGATCCTGTCGTCAGAGAAGCAAAACGTATAGCATGGAATCAACCCAACTACTTGCCCATTATTCTTTTTGTTGGCATTTTATTCATCACAACTCTCCCTGCCATCATTTTTGTAGCGAGAAGAAGAAAAGCATAAGAAATGCAACAAAAAACCTTTACTTTATCCGAAAGGCACAAATGATTGCATACATTATTCGCCGTTGTCTCTATGCCATTCCTATCATTTTAGGAGTGAATATAATCATTTTCTTTTTGTTTTTTTATATCAACTCCCCTGATGATATGGCTAGAAAGATTCTCGGAGAAAAAAATATTACCCAGGAAGCTATCGACCGATGGAAGAAGGAACATAATTATCACCTTCCACTCTTTATAAATAGTCAGGAAAAAGGTGTTTCAAAACTTTCCCAAACTATCTTCTTCCAAAAATCTATAGGACTTCTCTGGTTTGATTTTGGTACAAGTGACCGCAACAATATCGACATAGGATATCAAATCAAAAGGCGAATAATACCCAGTCTTCTCATTGCTATCCCTACTTTCCTTCTTGGAATTATGGTGGAAATTACGTTTGCCATGTTCTTGGCTTACTTCAGAAAAACCTATCTTGATTACTCGGGTGTCATTTTATGTGTTATTATGATGTCTGTATCATCCCTCTTTTATATCATCGGTGGCCAATACCTCTTCGGCAAAGTTTTAAAGCTGTTTCCCATATCTGGTTACGATACAGGAATTCAAGCCCTAAAGTTTGTTTCGCTTCCTGTTCTAATCGGTATCATAGCTGCCATTGGAGGGAATGTTAGATTCGACCGAACTATTTTCCTTGAAGAGATCACCAAAGACTACATTCGAACTGCCAGGGCTAAGGGTCTCCCCGAAAGAATGGTACTGTTCAAACACTGCCTCAAAAATGCTCTGATTCCCATATTGACTACAGTGGTTATGACTATACCTTTTCTCTTTATGGGCAGCCTCCTCATGGAATCATTCTTTGCCATACCGGGAGTAGGTTCATTTACCATCGATGCTATTCAGGCACAAGACTTTGCCATTGTTAGGTCTATGGTATACCTGGGTTCAATCCTTTATATTGTTGGTCTCATACTCACAGATATTAGCTACACGCTGGCAGACCCGCGAATACGATTTGAGTAATAATACAATGATTCGAATTCTCCCTACAGATATTTTTATTTTTATCCTGGTTGCATCTGGCTTAATTTTCATACTCCTTGCCAGACGCAGAGAGTATTGGTGCACTGCCTGGCAACAGGTGCGAAGTAATCACATTGCCATGATTTCTTTGGTTGTTCTTTCCATCTATGCCAGCATTGCCCTTTTAGACAGCATTCACTTTGAAGACAAAAAGTCTGCTAACACCCTAAGCCTTCTCGATTATATAGTTGCTCCTCTAAGGCTACAGGTTGAAAAAACATATTCCACACCCTTTGCAACTTATCAGTACACAAAGGAAACTCTTGAACTTCCCAAAGGAAAGACAGTGCGTATTTACCCAAGGCTCAAATACGCTGCTACTCACCTCGAAAAAAGCGATTCCAAAACCAGAGATATCACAATTCGTGTAATTAAAGGGCTGCTTCAAGGGAGCCTCTCGGCCATCATCCTTACAGCTATTATACTCGGCATCCATGATATATTTACAAGAATCTTCTCCTGGAATGCCCCTCAACAGGGAAGGAAGAAAAGACCCTCTAAAAAAACAGTTATAAACATATTGAAGATCACTTTTACCCTTACAATCCCATTAGCTATTCTTATACACATTGCACCATCTTATCACATATTTGGAACTGACAAAGTTGGTAGTGATGTCTTCTACCGGTCTATTAAGAGTATTCGAACCGGTTTGGTCATTGGAAGTGTAACAACCCTGATTGTCACTCCCTTCGCTATCTTTTTTGGAGTAGTAGCAGGCTACTTTGGCGGGATTATCGATGACATTATTCAATATATCTACTCAACCCTCGCATCTATCCCCAGTGTTCTATTAATTGTCAGTTTTATGCTTCTTATAGAGTTAGGAGAAAGTACGGCGGATATAGCATGGAGAGCTGACCGAAGGCTGCTTTCTCTCTGCATAATTATGGGCATTACTTCGTGGACTGGTCTTTGTCGACTCATCCGTGGTGAAACACTGAAGCTGCGCGAGCATGAATATGTTAATGCCGCTCTTTCTTTTGGTGTAAACCGATTAAAAATCCTCTCTAGACATATTGTACCCAATCTCATGCATATAGTTTTGATTTCTTTTATCCTTAGATTCTCGGGTCTTGTTCTTGCAGAGGCAGTTCTTGCCTATATTGGAATTGGAGTTGATCCTAGTATGGAAAGCTGGGGGAACATGATAAACACTGCCCGTCTCGAGCTTGCTCGCGAACCTGTTGTGTGGTGGAATCTAATAGCAGCTTTTTTCTTCATGTTCGGGCTTGTGCTTCCCGCAAACCTCTTCGGTGATGCTCTCCGTGATGCCCTCGACCCAAGGCTTAGGACATAAGTATTTGAATCCAGCACCATAGGACAATATGATACTGCATGCCAGATTGTGGAAAAACATGTTAAAAAAACACGAAATCCGAAGCACGAAAATCGAAACAAATTCAAATGATCAAAGCACAAAATCCAAAACAAGAGCGTTTTGGTCATTCGACATTCTAATTTTTAATTTGTTTCTAATTTCGATATTCGATATTAGGATTTACTTGGTATAGTTCCATCAGCAAAAGCACACCCTCATGTGACTGAACGATCGCTAAAAGGGAAACTTCTAACTCATGTCTCACAAACTTCTTGAAGTTAACAATTTAAAAACTTATTTTCACACCCCTCATGGTCTTGCCAGGGCTGTGGATGGAATATCCTTTGAAATTTTAGAAGGCGAAACTTTTGCCCTGGTCGGTGAATCAGGATGTGGCAAATCTGTTACTGCACTTTCTATCATGAGACTTCTTCAAAAACCTGCAGGTTTTCATGCAGGAGGAGAAATCATCTTCCGTGGCAGAGAACTCGCTAGTCTGACAGAGTCTGAAATGAGAAATATACGAGGAAATAATATTTCCATGATCTTTCAAGAACCTATGACAAGTTTAAATCCGGTTTTTACCATAGGCAACCAAGTTGCTGAGGTTATTAAACTTCATCAAGGTGTTGGAAATGCTGCAGCTAAAAAGGTGGCTATTGACATGCTCAAACGAGTTGGCATCCCTGACCCAGAGAAACGTTATTATGAGTATCCACATCAGCTCTCAGGAGGTATGATTCAGCGAGTGATGATAAGTATTGCCCTCTCCTGCCATCCGGATCTTCTCATTGCGGATGAACCAACTACAGCACTTGATGTTACTATTCAAGACCAAATCTTATATTTATTAAATGAGCTAAAGAAGGAATTTAACATGTCGATCCTTCTCATCACCCATGATCTGGGTGTCATTTATGAAAACGCAGATCGAGTTGCTGTAATGTATGCAGGTAAGATAGTCGAGATGACTGACAAAAATAACCTCTTCGAAAAACCAGCTCATCCCTATACCATAAAACTATTTCAGTCACTTCCCGGGAAAATGAAACGTGGAAACAGGCTGGAAACTATAAAAGGAATGGTCCCCAAAGCAACTCACTACCCCAAAGGATGTCGCTTTGTTGATCGCTGCCAACAGTCTATCTCCATATGTAATGATATATCTCCATCCCTGCACATGAAAGAGAATGGTCATCTGGTCGCTTGTCACCTCTATAGTCCAGAATTTCAC
>CBDTTR010000160.1:0-5564 GCA_965363405.1 uncultured bacterium
TACTTTGCCGGATATGATTCAGAAGGTATTATCCTTAGTTCAGGATGAAAAAACTCCGGCAAATAAGTTGGGCGATTTGATTTCTTATGATCAGGCAATTTCTTCCAGATTGCTAAGGGTCGCCAATTCAGCCTATTATGGTTTTCCAAGAGAAATTTCAACCATACGACATGCTATCGTTCTCATAGGTTTTGAGCAGGTTAAAAGCTTGTCTCTGGGTATTGCCGTATTTGATGTCATGAAAGGGACAAACGATACGACTTCCCTGATGCAAGATGCGTTTTGGAACCACTCTGCGGGTTGTTCACTTGCTGCCACGATAATCTGCAAAAAGCTGGGGAAGCCTGATGGAGAAGTAGCCTTCACTGCTTCTCTCCTCCATGATGTGGGTAAAATAATTTTGGCAAATTTCTTTTCCAAGGAATACAAGGTGGTACTCGAAAAAGTACAAGAGGATGGAAAAAGCTTTGTAGAAATTGAGGAAGAGGTGTTCGGTTTTACTCACGCTGATGTGGGTGAGTGGTTATGCAGCAGGTGGAAATTGCCCCGGTCTCTTGCCTCATCTGTAAGATGCCATCATAAGGTAAAAGAGGTAGAGCCTGACAATATCCATTTAACTTCTGTTGTACATCTGGCTGATATTGTTTGTAGAAGAGCTGGTATTGGGAACAGTGGCAGTGAGATAATCCCTCCTCTTCAGGAAGCGGCCCGGGAAGAACTTTGTGTTGATGAAGAGCAGATAGATCAAATGATTGCAGAACTTAAAGAAGAGGAAGAGAAGGTAAAAGCATTCATAAGTTCTATCAAATAGGTGAGATAAAGGCATGAGTGAAATAAAACGTATTCAAGATGAGAACAGACGATTAAAGGGGGAAAGAGATCTTTATGCAAAGATCTTGGAAGAAACAAATTTACGCTTTGAAAGTAAAGTAAAAGAGCTCTCTCTCTTAAGGAATATTGGAGATATTATTAATTGCAATTTTGATCTTGAACTGTTTTGCCGGAAGCTGACTGAAATTATCATAGAGGAAACGAATGCAGAAAACTGTTCACTTATGCTTAAGGATTCGTTTTCAGACAAGTTAATCCTCAAAGTGGCTAAGGGCAGGAAGGACGAATCAAGTGCGTATTTTGGAAAGGTAAATAATTCAAATGTTGTATTCTCTCTTGGGAATGGGATTGCCGGAAAGGTAGCTCTTGAGGGCAAACCGATTCTCATTAATGATGTGAAAAATGATAAACGTTTTGATCACAGAAAAACCCGTCTCCCCATTGGTTCCCTTATGTGCTGTCCTTTCATTTCCCAACATCAGGTGCTGGGAGTGATTAATCTCAGCAGTTCCCAAACCAATGCTTTTAACGATGACGATATGAGGGTTATGTCTATATTCTCTGCTTTTGCAACCTCTATCTTCACGAATGCTATATCCTACACAGAGCTGAAAGAATCGGAAGAAAAGTTCAGGACGATTTTCGAAGGGGCAAGGGATGCACTATTAATTGTAGATCCTCACTCGGCGAAGATAATTGATTGTAATAAACAGACAGTAGACTGGTTAGGATATACAAAGAAAGAATTGCTCAAGATGAACCATATTGTTGATTTATTTCCGCCAGAGCATAAAAAGAAAGAGATGCTGTATTTTAAGAAGGTTGTTAAGAAGATGAGAAGGGAAGATACGAGTGAGATTACTCTTTTGGGGAAAGGTGGCAGTGAGATGCTGGGGGAGATAAAGGCAGCAGATATCAGGTGCCAGGGAAGAGATCTGATTCAGTTAGCCATAAGGGATATAGCCGAAAGAAAAGAGATGGAAGAAGCGTTGAAAAAAACAAAAGAATTTTTGGAAGATGTTATTGAAACAATAGGGGATGGACTGCTTATTTGCGATGAGAATGGCCAGGTCCTTTCCGTCAATTCCGCTCTGGAAAATATGTACGGTTACAGTAGAGCAGAGTTGGTTGGTCAGCACGTATCAGTACTCGCCATGAAGGGAGATGAAGAACTGAGGAGAAGGGCTCTTGAAAAAGCAACTGAGCTCTTTGAAAAAGGCAATGCCTCTCATGAATCAATTTTCAAAAGGAAAGATGGTAAGCTGGTAGAAGCCGAATGCAACAGCTCCATGATTAGAAACAAAGATGGAAACTATATCGCCGGGGTAACTATCTTTCGGGATGTGTCCGAAAGGAAGAGGGTAGAAAGAGAAATCAGGAAGGGAAAGGACTTTTTAGAAAATCTATTTAGAACCTCGGCTGATGCCATCGTGGTTACCGATCCCAAAGGTGAAATAACTATGGTTAATGACGCCATAGAGGGGATGGTAGGCTATTCAAGAGATGAGCTTGTAGGAGAGCAGAGCAGTATTTTTATTCCTCCGGATAAGGAGATTCGCTCCAAAGTGGTTAGAGACCTAAAGAACTTTTTTGAAGAAGGGAAAGAATGTGGGTATGAATCTGTCTGGCAAAAAAAGGATGGTCAACACCTGTCCGTAGAGATCAACAGGTCTCTTCTTGAAGATAAAGATGGGCAGATTATCGGAGGTGTGAATTTCATCAGAGATGTTACAGAGAAAAAGAAGGTTGAGAGCATGTTGCTTCAGTCAGAGAAGTTAAAATCGCTGGGAGAACTGGCAGGAGGGGTAGCCCATGATTTTAATAATGTACTTGCTGCTATTCTGGGCAGGGTCCAGCTATTGAGAATGAAGATGGACCCCCCATTGGAAGGGCAGAAAAACAGAAAGTCAGTGGATGATTTAAAAAAAGGTTTGGAAATTATAGAAAAGGCTTCCCTTGATGGGGCAGAAACCGTTAGAAGGATTCAGGAGTTTTCCCGAAGAAGAGCAGATGATCAAGAATTCAGAGAAGTGGATATTAATGAGTTGATAGAAAATGCCCTGGAGTTTACCAGAGTGAGATGGAAGGATGATACGGAATCAAAAGGAATAAAAGTTGATATTGTAAAAGAGCTTTCTTCTCTTCCCCCCATAGCAGGAAGTGCCTCAGAGTTGAGAGAGGTATTCACCAACTTTATAAACAACGCCATGGATGCCATGCCTGAAGGGGGCCAAATTAAGATTAAGACTTTCAAGAAAGGCAACCATATTTTTATTAAGTTAGAGGATACAGGGATTGGTATTCCGAAAGACATAAGGGATAGGATCTTCGATCCCTTCTTTACGACTAAAGGTCCTCAGTCAACTGGATTGGGTATGAGTGTCTCTTATGGAATTATAAATCGCCATCGGGGAATTATTGGATTGAGTAGTACAGAGGGTAAAGGAACCACCTTTACCATAAAACTTCCCATAACATCTGAAAAAACAAGGGAAGAAAAAATAAAGCCCCTGACAGGGAAACGGGATAAAGCCAGAATTCTGGTTGTCGAAGATGAAGGAGGGGTACGTGAACTTCTCAAAGATATTTTGATTGACGGTGGTCATGAGGTTGAAACTGTTTCCCGTGGCAGTGAAGGGGTAAAAATGTTGAAAAAGAAGGATTTTGATATTGTTTTTACCGACCTTGGTATGCCGGGGATGTCTGGCTGGCAGGTAGCAGAGGCAACCAAAAAGATAAACAGAAATACACCGGTTGCATTGATTACCGGATGGGAAATACGACTGGAAAGTTCTGAATTGAAGGAAAGAGGAGTCGATTTGATTGTCAATAAGCCCTTTAAGGTAAAACAAATCTTAAAGTTAGTACAAGAGGGCATTGAGCTTAAGAATAATTTTAGAACCAGGGGTATGATGGGATCAAACTCAGCTTAATCTGTTGTGAGCGAAGTTAATTAAGTTCAAAGGTTATTGCATGAAATCTTGCAGCGAGAAAAAATCGTCAAAGTACTTTAAAGGTATATTTAAAACTACCAGCGAGGGCATCCTTATTGTCGATACGGATGGACATATCTTAGAAAGCAACCCTGCCCTTGATAAGCTCCTGGGATATAAAAAAGGAGAACTTAAAGGTAAACTTTTTAATGAACTTGTCCATAAACGAGCTGGACTTGAAAGTATTTCCTCTGCTGTTAAGATCCACCACTTCAAGCAATCAAGAAAATTTCCTTTGGAAATGGAATTGATTAGCAAAAAAGGGATAGTTCTTCCCGTAAAACTCCGCTCAACGCTAATAAAAGATGATAAAGGCAAGGTGGTTGAAGCCGTTGGTACAGTAGAAGACCTAAAAGAAATCACTGAAGGAAAGAATGTAGAAAAAGAAGTAAATGAGACAAAAGAATTTGTAGAAATGGTTATAGAAAATACCGTAGATGGAATAATGATTGGCGATCTCAGTGGTAATATCATAAGTGTAAATAGTGCATTAGAAAAGATGACAGGCTTAAAAAAAGAAGGGCTGATAGGTGAACATGCCTCACTGTTTATAAGTGAAGACGAAGAAATACGAAAGATTTTTCGGGAGAAAGCGGTTGGACTATTTGAAAAAGGGAATACCTCCTATGAATCGGCTTTAAAAAGAAGGGATGGCAAACATATAGAAGTAGATGTTACTACTTCTTTGATTAAAGATGGAAGTGGAGACTATATAGCAGGTGTATCTATATTTCGGGATATTTCCGAGAGGAAGAAGGCTGAAAGGGAGATCAGGGAAGCCAAAGAATTTTTAGAAAATCTATTTCAAACTTCAAACGATGCCATCATGGTTACTGATCCCAAAGGTGAAATAACTATGGTTAATGATTTATTGGAAAGTATGACCGGCTATTCAAAGGATGAGCTTTTAGGAAAGTACGCCAGTACTTTATCTCCTCCAGACAAAGAGGTTCGCTCCGAAGTACTTAAAGAGCTCGAGAGACTTTTTGAGGAGGGGAGGATCTATGGATTTGAAACAATCTGGCAAAGAAAAGACGGTCAATGTATGTCGGTAGAATCTAATCGCTCTCTGCTGAAAGACAAAGATGGAAATACCATAGGAGGAGTGAGTTTTACCAGAGATATTACGGAGAAAAAGAAAGTTGAGAGCATGTTGCTTCAGTCAGAAAAGCTGAAATCGCTGGGAGAGCTGGCTGGAGGGGTAGCTCATGATTTTAATAACGTGCTTGCTGCTATCCTGGGCAGGGTACAGCTGTTGAGGATGAATCTTGAAAAGCCTTCTGGTGGTAAAGAAAGAAGGAAAGGAGTGCTTGAACTCGAAAAAGGCTTGGAAATTATAGAAAAGGCTTCCCTTGATGGTGCAGAAACCGTTAGAAGGATTCAGGAATTTTCCCGAAGGAGAACCGATGATAAAAACATTACCCAGGTGGATATTAATGACTTAATAAGAAATGCCCTGGAGTTTACACGAGTGCGATGGAAGAACGAGGCTGAATCGAGAGGAATACAGATTAAGATTAGAAAAGAACTTTCTTCTCTTCCCCTTATAGCTGGGAGTGCTTCGGAGTTGAGAGAAGTATTTACGAATCTTATCAATAATGCCATAGATGCCATGCCTCAAGGGGGTGAGATTGGTATCAAGACCTTCAAAAAAAACTCGCATGTTTCCGTTGAATTGAAGGATGCGGGGATTGGTATTCCTGATACCATAAGAGACAGAATTTTCGATCCCTTCTTTAC
>CBDTTR010000161.1:0-5563 GCA_965363405.1 uncultured bacterium
AGATCAATTAAAAATCTTGATGAAAATATTGCTAAGCATTACCTGGGTGGAGGCGGATTGGCTGCTCATATTTTGTCTTCGATGAACTGGGGAATTGACCCCCTTAGCCCTGAGAACAGGTTGGTTTTTATTACGGGTCCTTTAACAGGGACTCCTGCTCCCCTGTGTTCAAGGTATTCCGTGTGTGCAAAATCTCCCCTGACAAATATTTGGGGAGAGGCACATGCAAGTGGCTTCTGGGGACCGGAGCTTAAGGCAGCGGGGTTGGATGGAATTATTCTTGATGGGAAAGCAGATAGACCTGTTTATCTGTTGATTAAGGATACTAAGGTTGAGATAAAAGATGCACGTCACCTTTGGGGAAAAGATGCTATTGAGACTGAAGATGATATCAGGGAAGAGTTAGGTGATAGAAATATCAGAGTTGCCTGCATAGGACCTGCAGGTGAGAAGCTGTCTCGTATTGCAGCTATCATTAATGATCATGGAAGGGCAGCAGCTCGTTGCGGCATAGGTGCAGTGATGGGCTCTAAAAATCTCAAGGCAATAGCAGTTCGGGGAACAAAAGAGGTTAAAGTAGCAAGACTGGAAGAACTCCGTCAATTATCTGGGGAATTGGTAAAGCTTGCAAGAGAATCAACAGCTGGCAAATATCTTGGGGACTATGGGACTGCTGGTGGTATGGATCCATTTCATGAATTTGGTGATGTACCTGTTAAAAACTGGAAACAGAGTTTCTGGGAGGAGGGGTGCCATAAGGTTTCGGGTCAGATTATGGCAGAAACTATTTTAACAGGTCGCTCTGCTTGCAAAAGATGTCCTATCGGTTGTGGGAGATTAATTGAGCTTAGAGAAGGACCTTATAAAGGTCTCAAAGGTAAAGGTCCTGAGTATGAAACGGCAGCCGCTTTTGGCCCTCTTTGCTTAAATGATGATTTGCCTGCGATAGCTAAGGCTAACGATCTTTGTAATCGATATGGTTTGGATACTATTTCCACTGGGGCTGTTATAGCTTTTGCTTTTGAGTGTTATGAAGAGGGGTTGATCACAAAAGAAGAAACTGATGGAATAGAGCTTGCTTGGGGTAATGCCGATTCCATTGTTAGAATGGTTGAGAAGATTGGCAGAAGAGAAGGATTTGGCAATATTTTAGCAGAAGGCTGTAAAAGGGCAGCTGTAAAGATAGGGAAAGGTGCAGAACAGTTTGCCTTTCATATAAAGGGGCTGGAACTTCCTATGCACGATCCCCGTGCTTTTGCCAGTTGGGCAGTGTCGTATGGTACATCTAATCGTGGTGCGTGTCACATTCAGGCTCCTACCTTCTGGGTTGAGAGGGGGCTTACCTTTCCTGCTATAGGACTTGATGATCCAGGAGATCGCTTTTCGCCAGAAGGGAAGGGCAGGTTAACCAAGATATTCCAGGATTTCTGTGAGGTAGTAGAATCAGCAGGAATCTGTAAATTTGCCTTATATGGTGATTTTCGTTCTCACCATGTTGTTTCTTTGCTGCGTTGTGCTACAGGGTGGGATCTTAAACTGGATGAAATGATGAAAACAGGTGAGAGGTCTTTTAATCTCAAAAGATTAATTAATGTTAAATGTGGAATATCCAGGAAGGATGATGTTTTGCCTGAAAGAATTCTAACCCATCCCATCACAGATGGGGGAACGAAAGGTTATTTGCCTGACCAGGAGAAGATGCTCAAGGATTATTATCAAGAGAGAGGGTGGGATGAAAACGGCATTCCCACTTCTGGGAAACTACAAGAGCTATCGTTAAACAGGGATGAATAAATGAAGATATTACAGTTTATAGTAGGGATTCTTTTCGTACTGATTGTTCCCTTCCCAATTCTTTCTCAAGACACCTCTTCCTTTATGCGTGAGGGGGATGCACTTTGGGAAGAAAGGGGAGTGTTAGAAAATGCTGAGGCATCTATTATTCCCTATGGGAAGGTGCTGGAAGCAGATGCGAATAGTTATGAAGCCTGTTGGAAAATCGCACGTGCTTACTCTTTTCTGGGAGATATGCTCCCCGAGACCAAGGTGATGAGGGATCGCCATAAGGAAAGAGGTGTAGAGGGTATGCAATATGCAAAAAAGGCATTGGAACTAAACCCGCAGGGGATTGAAGGGCATTACTACTATACACTGTCCCTGGCCCAGTATAGCATAGGTATAAGTATCATTAAGGCATTAGCCAAAGGTTTGGGCCCCGACTATGAGGAGCACATAGGCAAAGCTCTCGAGATTGACAAGATGTATGATTATGCTGGACCTTTAAGAGCTGTGGGGAGATACTGGTATAAACTTCCCTGGCCCAAGCGAAATATAAAAAAATCTATTGGATATTTAGAAGAAGCAGTTGATTCTGCTCCCACGAACATCCGTGGTCATGTCTATTTAGCTGAATCGTATCTAAAAGATGAAGAAAAAGAACTGGCAAAAGAGCAACTACAAAAAGCTCTCGAAATAGTGCCTAATCTTAAAATAGAAGTTGATGCTAAGCGGTGGAAGAGTAGGGTAAAGGAATTGTTAAAGGAAAAGTTCTAAAAGTCCTCTCATGGTAAAATATAATATTGGTTTGTTTAACTCGTAAAAATTGGAGGTCAAACCCGGAGAATTTCTCCAAAGAGGTCATATTCTGAAGCATCAGTGATTTTTACTTCGACCATATCACCGATGGCAGCTTCTCCCTCAGTAATGTAAACAATTCCGTCGATATCCGGAGTCTGAAAAAAGGTTCTTCCTAAGAGCATATCGTTTTCTTCATTGAAGCTTTCTATTAATACTCTTTGAAGGGATCCTATTAATCTTCTATTCTTCTTTAAAGAAATGTGTGATTGTGTAGACATCAGGGTGTGGTATCTTTCTTCAATTACATGAGCAGGTACTTTCCCTTTAAGTCTGTATGCTTTTGTTCCCTCTTCATCAGAATATCTGAAAGCTCCCAGGTGTTCAAATTCCACCTCTCTAGCGAAGTCCATAAGGATATTAAAATCCTTTTCTGTTTCCCCGGGAAAACCGACCATGAAGGTTGTCCGTATCCAGAGGTTGTGAATGTTTTCTCTTATCTCTTTTGTAAGTTTCCTAATCGTTGTGCTATCTTTGCTTCTTCCCATCCTTTTCAGGATATCATCACTTATGTGCTGGAGAGGCAGGTCAATATAGTTACATATCTTCTCCTCTTCTTTAATAGTAGTAATCAAATTGTGAGAGAAGTGGTCAGGATGGCAGTAGAGCATTCTAATCCACTCTATACTTTCAATCTTAGCAAGCTGCTTCAAGAGGTAAGCTAGATCTTTTTTGTTGGTAAGATCTTTCCCATAGAAGGTGGTATCCTGTGCAATAAGATTTATCTCTTTAGTGCCTTTTTCTGCGAGATTTTTAACTTCTGTAATGATGGATTCGGGGGATCTGCTTTGGTAGGGACCTTTTATGGTGGGAATGGTACAGAAGGAACAACGGTGAGAGCATCCTTCGGCAATTTTTACATAGGCAGTGTGGTTGGGAGTAGAAAGAATGCGTGGAGTGTTGTGATCCAAAAGGAAAGTGGGTGCCCTGATATGTAGGGCAGGAGGTGAATGTTCAACTCTTTCTTCTTTAAGAAATTCGCCTATTTTAGGAAACTCACCAACGCCAACAAAAAGATCTACATCTTTAAGTTTTTTAATGAGCTGTTTCCCATATCTTTGAGGGAGGCAACCGGCAACAACAAGCTTTCGGCACACCCCATCCTTTTTCAATGTTGCTAGTTTGAAGATGGTATCAATTGCTTCTTGAGTAGCATCCTTAATAAATGCACACGTGTTGACGATAATGATAGCTGCTTCTTCTTTAGAGGTAGTAAATGTGTACCCACTTTTTCTGAGGCATCCTGCGATAACCTCACTGTCTACAAGATTTTTAGGACACCCCAGGCTTTCTAAATATATCTTTTCTTTCAATTCCACGATACTTTCCTGGCAAAATCAGGAACAAATGTTTCCTGAATATCCTCATGCTCCTGACACCAACCATCTTCAAATCCGTATTTGTCCAAAAGCTTCAGGCATTGTTGATATTCTTGTGTTGTGAGCTTTCTGTTGATTTTTCCATTTTTAAAAGCAAGATAGGTGGGAAAGTATTGACCCATAAGACTGATGTGAACATCTGTTCCGATATGTTCTTTTATCAATTTTAAAACCTTTTCTGTTTCAGCAAGGTTATGGGGGAGAACCAGGTGGCGAATGATGATCCCCCTTTCAGCAATACCTTTCTCATTTGTTTTAAGATATCCAACTTGTCGGTGCATTTCCTTCAGCGCGGAGATGTTGTGCTGTGTGTAGTGTTTTGCTTTAGAGAGTTCTTGAGCCCGTATATCGTCTCCGTATTTAGCGTCTGGCAGATAAATGTCGATGATGCCGTCTAAGAGTTTTAATATTTCTACTCTCTCGTAACCATTGGAGTTGTAAACGAGGGGTAAGGTGAGACCTTTTGATACAGCTTTTTTGAGAGCTTTAATGATTACAGGCAAGAAGTGTGTGGGGGAGACAAAGTTGATATTATGACACCCTTTTCCCTGCAGCGAAATCATGGCATTGGCTAACTGCTCTGAATCCATTGGATAGCCCAGGTGCTGTTGGCTGATCTGATGATTCTGGCAAAACTGGCATCTCAAATTGCAATGCGTGAAAAAGATGGTGCCTGAGCCGTTGTTACCTGTTAGAACAGGTTCTTCCCCAAAGTGTGGCAGGGCTTTGGCTACTGTGAGATCATAACCTGCCTGGCAGATTCCTGTCTCACCCTTCTTACGATTGACTTTGCACTCCCAGGGGCAGAGGCAACAGTGAGTTAATAGTTCCTCCAGGACGTTTATCCTCTCGTCCAATTCTCCGCTTTCGTAGAGGTTTATATATCTTTTCAAGTTGCTCAAAATCTAAGCTCCACCCCTTTTTTATTCTTCTGGTTTGGTTTCATCTTGTTGGTTGTGGCTTTGATCAGAAGAAATGTTCATATTACTTTTTCTGTCTAGTATTTTCCTTACCACTGGTGGCATATAAATATCTTCAAGGTCAAGCTGGCTTAATGCATCTGCTAATACATCTATCTTTTCTGATAAGTTAAGTGTGTTGTCAATGATGACTATCTTATCTTCTTTCAGCCTGCAAAAGCCCCCTTTTGAGAAGACGTGTCTCTTCCTGAGATTCTCATAATTTACTTTAACATCCAGTTTTTCTGCGATTGCTTCTAAATTTTGTAGAATCGTCGTTTCATTCATTGTTTGTCCCGTATGCATCAGATTGAAAAGGTTTTATGCTTATATGTTTAACAGTATGCGAACAAAGCAATAATAATCTAAATTTGAGTATAATTCAAACAGTTATTTCAGGCAAGACAAGATAGAATTAAACCCAGAATTTGCAGTAGCAATCTACTGCGGCTTGCCCGGCTCATGACTTTAAGGCGCAGCCGTAAGTCATGTATATTATATCAAATTAATCTACCGGAAAGCACTTTAGTGCTTTCAAATCCTTGCTGCAACGCTTGTTGTTTGCTTTGAAACCCCCGTGTTTCTCACGGG
>CBDTTR010000162.1:0-5506 GCA_965363405.1 uncultured bacterium
CGCAATGACAGAACAATATAAATCTTTTTAACGAAGTGCACCATTAGATTTCATCATAAATCTTTTGCATTTCTTTAGAGTACTCACCTTCATCTGCATAGACAAAAAAAGGCCTCTTAATCTCTATTTCCGGATTTCCCCTTTTTATACTCTCTACAATAACGAGCTTTCCCTCATCATGTTTATGACTGTAAATAATCTGGAGTAGCTTTGGCTCAAGACCTGACTCCCTGAGATTAAACAACAAATCTACCATTCTCCTTGCAGGAAAGATGATTACTACAAGACCTGAAGGTCTTACTAAATAATGCGAAATTCTAATTACATCTTCTGCTTTGGCCATAATCTCATGACGAGCTATGGCTTTCTCTTCATCAGGATTAATCCTTCCATCCTTTACGGGATGGTAAGGGGGGTTGCTAACCACCAGATCAAAGGATGAAGAAGTGAAACGACTACGCAACGATCGTAAATCCTCATGCAGGATGGAAACCCTGTCAGCAAATCCATTGAGCACAATGGTGCGTTTCGCCATATCCGCCATTGCTTCCTGAACCTCTACCCCTACAATAGTAGGGGCAGAAGTTCTTTTGGCCAAAATCAGTGGTACAATTCCGCTACCGGTACCGAGGTCAATAATGGAGTCTGCTGATACGTGAGAAGCAAAATGGGCAAGCAAGATGGCATCAATAGAAAAACGATAACCCTCTTTTTTCTGAATGATCCTTAATCGTCCATTAAAGAGCTCATCTAGCTTTTCGTCTTCCCTGACATGAATCTCTATACTCATGAGAATTCAAACAGCTCTTCAGGCACAATCTTATTGATAACCAGCCCACTAAGGAGTTTGGGATAGAAAAAGGTGGATTTCTGAGGCATGGTCTCTCCCCTGCTGGCAATATCCCTTATCTCAGAGGATTTGGTAGGATTAAGTAAAAATGCCAATTGATATCCCTTTGCTTGAACCAACTCCAATCCTTCAAAACCATCATGAACATAAGAAATATTTTGTTGCTGTTGGAGATCATTGCTGGTAATTCCCAATACCTTTTTAAAAATGATGGATTCAATAACATTAACATCCAGTTTTTTAAGAGATTCCGATCCTTCTTCGTCACCAGTCAGTGATAAAAACTCTTCTCTTTTTAAAACAAGCAGGTGATAGCAATTCTGTCCGGAACCATACATACCGAAAGCAGGTCGTTGTTTTCCATTTTCCTCCAGTTGCTTATTAAATTCATTCCATACCTGCACCCGGTTTTCCTGGTTAAAGTTAAACGATTTGATTTCGAAATAGTCTTTAAGCTTCTTTTCAAAAGAACTAAAATCAAACCCTTTAAGATTTTGAATCACACGATGATAAGGCATAATTACTAAACCTTCAGCCTCCATAGAGGTAAGATACATCATCACATAGTTATATGATTCCTTTCCTGTTGATTGAGGATATTTCTTTCGTTCAAGATTTCGGTAATTAAGGGCCGTTTCATATCGATGGTGGCCATCCGCTATAAAGAGAGGACTGTCTTTCAGCCGCAGGGTTACTTCTTTGAGAAGATCCCCTTGGGAGATACGCCACAACTGGTGCAGGGTTTTATCTTCATCCGTAACCTCTAACAATGGATCATCATCAATAGCTTTCTTAAGCATTTGATTGATAACATCCTCCGTATCAGAATAAAGAGAAAAGATGGAGCTGAAATTGGTTTGGCAGGCTTCCATCAACTTTAAACGGTCCGCTTTGGGCTTATCCAGTGTCTTCTCATGAGGAATAACCACACCCTTATCTTTATCCTCTAACCTTACCAGTCCAACGAACCCGTCTCGGGCCACTCTTTTCCCTCCTTGACCAGAAAACTCCTGATGATAAAAATAGAAGGAGGGCACTGTATCTCTTTTTAAAGTGGATTCATCCTGCCATTTATTGAAAAAACCGGCGGCATGGGTGTACCTGTTATCCGAGTCGGAATCATCGGGTGATTGTTTGCCAAGTATCAACCGGATAACATTGTGAGGGCTATTTTTATAATATCTCTCCTGCTGCTCAGGAGAAATAATATCATAGGGAGGGGCGGTAACCTTGCTAATATCGTCTATCTTATCGGGATTATAGAGAACACCTTTAAAAGGAACAACAATCGCCATAACGTTCACCTCAAAAAATGATTTTCAGACTATTAAAACCCTATGCCTAATAGCACAATACTGGAATTCAATCAAGATATTTTGATTACAAAAAAGCATCCGAATAATCAACTATATATTTAGCTTGCACCATTTCTCTTCAACAATGTATTATATAATCTGTGAATTTCTGTGTAATTCTGTGGCTTATTATTTACTATGAAGATGAAAAAAATAGCCATAACTACTCTTGGCTGTAAGGTCAATCAATACGATTCTGTCATAATGGAAGAAGCCTTGTGTGAAAAAGGTTGCAAGATTGTGGACTTCCGTAATCAAGCAGATATCTACATTATTAACACCTGTACAGTCACCCAAAAAACTGATTATCAGTCTCGCCAGTTGATCAGAAGGGCCAAGCGGAAGAACCCTCACGCCAAGATTATTGTCACTGGTTGCTATGCCCAGGTGGCACCTCAGGCAATAGCCGAAATCCCTGGCGTCTCTCTTATTCTGGGGAATGCCCAAAAACAAAGAATAGCTGACTTCATTACTGATCAGGAAGGAGAAGAATCCCCTCGTGTCATCGTATCCGATATGAATCAGCAAACTTGTTTTAACGACCCGCCCCTTCACTCCTTTTCCAACCATACCAGAGCCTTTTTGAAAATCCAGGATGGATGTGAAGCCTTCTGCAGCTATTGCATTGTTCCCTATGTCCGAGGAAAGTATCGCAGTCTTTCCCCTGAGGAAACACTGAAACGTTTATTCTCTCTCGACAAAGCGGGGTTTAAGGAGGTTGTATTAAGTGGTATCCATCTGGGTGCTTATGGAATTGACCAGAATCCTCCTATTACGCTCTTAAAGTTAATCCAAATGATTGAGCAAGAAAAACCCGTACACCGTATAAGAATAAGTTCTCTTGAACCCATGGATATAACCAATGAGCTGATAGACTTCATCTCCACATCCAAGATTATATGTCCTCATCTTCACCTGCCATTGCAAAGTGGAGATGACGAGATCCTCAAACGCATGAACAGACCTTATCGCTCAAGCAATTTTAAAACGCTCGCAAACATTCTCGTTTCCAAAATTCCCAACCTCTGTTTGGGAGTTGATGCAATAGCCGGCTTTCCAGGAGAAACGGATCACCAGTTCATGAACACGTATAAGCTTCTCGAAGAGTTACCCATAAGCTATTTCCACGTCTTCCCCTACTCCAAAAGGGAGAAAACTTTAGCCGCTTCCTTCCCTGATCAGGTCCCAAGCAAAACCATTGCCACCAGGAGTGAACGCTTAAGGAAGCTCGGTAACATAAAGAAGGAAACATTTTATTCCAGCTACCTGGGAAAAAAGCTAAATGTCCTTATAGAAGGAAAGAGGGACCGACGATCAGGATACCTGAAAGGCCGCTCACGTAATTACATCCCTGTCCTTCTGGAAGGACCCGACACCTTGAAGAATCATGAGATAGAACTGGAGATTGTCAAAATTGAAGGTGAGCAATTATGGGGAGTCAGGAAAGAAAAGTCTTCTTATATATCGTGACAAGCTAAACCCAAAGCCTCGGCTACTGCCTGGTTCGTAAGCTTTCCATTGACAACATTGATTCCTCTCATGATAGCTTGATTGTCTTTAGCAGCGGACAGATAACCTTTATTTGCAATCTCTAACGCATAGGGCAAACTTGCTCTGGTCAAAGCAAGAGTTGAGGTAAGGGGAACGGTGCTGGGCAGATTGGTGATGCCGCAGTGCACAACACCATAAAGGGAGTAAAAAGGTTGAACATGTGTAGTTGGTCTAATCGTTTCACAACACCCTCCCTGGTCAACGGCAATGTCAACAATTACCGCACCCGGCTTCATCTTTCTGACAAGATTCCTGGTTATCAATTTTGGAGCTTTGGCACCCGGTTTTAAAACCGCACCAATTACCAAATCTGCTTTAACCACTTCACGTTCCAAACTTCTTGGTGTAGATCGCTTAACCATCACCAGATTACCGAATAAATCTTTAAGCTGGTCCACCCTATTCCTGTTGATTTCCAGTATCGTTACCAATCCTCCCATACCTGAAGCCACCTCAGCAGCTCTAAACCCTGCACTTCCTCCCCCCAATATAGTCACCCGGGCAGGAGACACCCCTTCAGCACCACCCATCAGGATGCCTCTCCCTCCACTTTTTGCTTCTAATCCCTGAGCACCTAGCTGTATTGATAAACGTCCTGCGATCTCACTCATTGGTTTTAAAATTGGCAAAGTACCATCTTTAAGTTGAACCGTTTCGTAAGCAATCCCTATTGATTTTTTCTTGAGTAATGAAGCACTTAATTGCCTGTTTGCTGCAAGGTGCAGAAAAGTAAAAATAATTTGATTTTCCCGCATCAATGGAAATTCGGATTTTAAGGGTTCCTTCACCTTCATTATCATATCCGCCTTTTCCCAAACCGCTACATTACTGCGGATGATAATCCCTCCTGCCTCTCTAAAAGCATTATCAGGAATACCGCATCCCAGCCCCGCCTTCTGCTCAATAATCACCCGATGGCCATGTTTTGCAAATACTTTAACCCCATCCGGAGTTAAAGAAACTCTTCTCTCTTCTAACTTAATTTCTCTGGGAATTCCTATTAACATTGGCTTTCTGGAATGACTTAGATGATAAAATATTTTCTAAAAGGCAGGTGTGGGCGCAAAGAAATTACTGGAAAGGAAGTTCTATTTTTTTCTATGAAAACTGATTGATGTGTATGCCTTTCTCTTCAAAACTAATATACAGCTCTCCATTCACATCATATGTACCACTCATTTTAAGGTTGCTCTTTATAGATGAAGGCACATATCCACATTCTCTAAAGTTGCGACTATATTTAAATGAAAATTCTTTTAAATATGCTGTCCTTTGCCGGGCCCCTCCCTGATTTCTGAAGGAGAAAAGTTCAGGCTTATGTTCATTAGTTCTATCCTCACCTGTTATCTGGTATAATTCTTCATTACCAAATCTCCCCTGTATAACTGTTGCCTGATATAGTTGTGGCAGAGGCCTTTGCTCAACAGCAACAGGGACTAATGATTGAACTGACAAAATCCCTCTCCTTTAAAAAAGGATTTATTTAAATTGAGGATCTAATAACAAATACTTTTCTATAATGACTATTAATATACACCCATAGGTAGAAATTGTCAAACATTTTGAAAGCCGAATCACCCCCCCTTTGTGGGAGGGTACTTAGGGTATAGGAAGAGATTAAGTTTTGGACTTGAGGATTGCAAAAAATCAAATGATTAAACACTATTTGCCTGAATGTCTTTAAATGAATATAAATAATTCATAATAATTAACAATATTCTTGACTTAATTATACATGGTGATAAAATTA
>CBDTTR010000163.1:0-5500 GCA_965363405.1 uncultured bacterium
TTAGTTATGCTTTTCTTCCAGATATTTTTTTTTGCATTCTTTACTGCAGAAGTAGAGGGTTTTTCCTGCTGTCTTTAATGTTATGGCTTCCCGTTTGGGAATGTATACGTGGCAATGTGGATCCATAACCATCTCATCGGTAATGGTTCCATTGGCTTGCGTAAAAGGTTTCTTGGGCTTTGCGGGTGAGGGAAGCGCAAGACTTTTAACCAAGCGATAGAGAACATAACAGAGGATTGCAAAAATAATGAAACGTATCAAATTCTTTCCTCACCAAGCTTTGTTGCGCGTTTATCATCGTTCAACCTGTCAACAAGTTGAGAGACGGTTTGATTAAATAGAGGGTGTATCAGATGATGGTCAATTTCCTTTAAGGGGATAAGAACAAAACCTCTTTGGTGTAAAAGGGGATGGGGAATGGTGAGCTGTGGTGATTCTAACGTTTGATTGTTATAAAATAAGATGTCAAGGTCAATGGTTCTCGGGCCCCATTTGCCATTTTTTTTCTTTCCGAGTTTCCTTTCTACACTCTGTAAAATGGAAAGAAGATTAAGTGGCGAAAGTGATGTTTCTATTTTAATTACCGCATTAATAAAATCATCCTGTTCTTTATAACCCCATGGTTCTGTCAGATATAATGAAGACTGTTTTAGCAATTTATTCTTTTTATGTGAACAAATACTCTCAATTGCCAGAACACAATTCTCGTATTTGTTCCCCTGGTTAGAGCCAATTCCGATGTAAGTAATATTACCCATCTCTCCTGATAATTCTATAGAAATTGCTTTTTGGGACGCAGATAAACCCAGTTAGATAGTTAGGTTAAAAATCTTATCAAACTTTACACCATAGAACAACGCAATTATATCCCCACGATAGATAAGTTCTGACATTTTATCTAGCGGGGTAAACGCAGATTGTCAAGATTTAAAGGCGATGAACTAACTGCAAAGATTATTAATATCATCTAAAGATTTATAACTAATCTGTAAAAATCTGTGGCCTATTTAAAACTCAGATTTTTGATTCGTCTTACAACTTCAGCAATTCTCTCTTTATCTACCGTTAAAGTTATGCGAATATAGCCTTCTCCCGATGCACCAAAACCAACACCTGGAGTTGTAACCACTGCTGCTTCAGTTAAAAGATGTGATGTGAGTTTTGTCGAAGTGAAACCAGGGAGAGTATTGACCCAGAGGTAGAAAGTGGCTTTGGGAGCATCGATCTCAAAACCTGCCTCTTTAAGTCCTGCAACCAGAAGGTCTCTCCTTTCTTGATAAGTATTTTTTATTTCAGCAAGGGGAGTTTGATCGCCGAGCAAAGCAGTAATCCCTGCTATTTGAACTGCCTGAGCTACGCCAGAATCAATATTAGTCTTTACCTGCCCCAGTGCAGCTACAATCTCAGGATTGCCAACAGCAAAGGCTATCCGCCAACCTGTCATGTTATATGTTTTGGAGAGAGAATGAAACTCGATGGCAACGTCCTTAGCATCCGGGATTTCAAGAATACTTGGAGGTTTATATCCATCGAATGAAATCTCTGTGTAAGCTGCATCATGACAGATGATAATTTGATGTTGATGTGCCAATTGAATAACCTTCTCAAAGAAGGAGCGATCAGCTACAGCAGCGGTGGGATTGTTAGGATAATTGAGGAACATCAACTTTGCCTTACTTAAGGTTTCTTCAGGAATTTTGGTAAAGTCTGGTAGAAAGTGGTTCTCCTTAAGCAGTGGCATGAAGTGGGATTTCCCACCGGCAAATAAAGTGGCAGTTTTGTAAACTGGATAGCCGGGATCAGGAATGAGAACAATATCATCGGGGTTAATGAATGCCAGGGGGATATGTGCAATGCCTTCCTTTGAACCAATGAGGGAAATGACTTCACTATGGGGGTCCAAGGATACATTGAATCTCTTTTGATACCACTTGGATACAGCATCTCTAAACTCTATCATCCCAGTGTAAGAAGGGTAACGATGGTTTTTAGGATCTTTTGCAGCATCTTGAAGTGCAGCAATAATATGCGGGGGTGTAGGCAAATCCGGATCACCAACTCCCAAATCGATAATATCTGCTCCAGTTTGTTTTACTTCTTCTTTCATCTGGTCAATTTTAGCAAAGAGATAGGGGGGTAGATTCTTTATGCGATCTGCTTTTTCTATATTCATAACCAAACCTTTTCCTTCATCATTATTATGTTTTGCCGCAAAGAACGCTGAGATTAATAATTAATATGGTCTCTGCGGTAAATTAGTTATTGTTTGAGTCCCAGGACATCTTGCATATCGTAAAGACCCGGCTGCTGTCTGACCACCCACTGGGCAGCTTTCACTGCTCCCTGGGCAAAGGTGTCTCTACTGTGAGCTCGATGAGTGACCTCTAAACGTTCTCCCGGTCCTGCAAATAGCACCGTATGTTCGCCAACGATATCTCCTGCCCTGATAACCTGAATGCCGATTTCTTCACGGCTCCTTTTCCCTATGAGTCCTTTTCTTTGATGAACGGCAACCTGATCTAAATTTCTTTTAAGAGTGTTTGCCAGTATTTGTGCCATTTTCATAGCAGTTCCACTGGGTGCATCTTTCTTAAGTCTGTGGTGTGATTCGATAATCTCAATATCATAATCATCCTGGAGGACTTGGGCTAACTGGCTTATGATTTTGAACATAAGGTTTATTCCAACACTCATATTGGGGGCAAAAACGCAGGGGAAATCTTCTGCCAACTTTCTGATATGTTCTGTTTGCTGTTGTGAGAAACCAGTAGTTCCTATCACCGCAGCTTTTTTATTCAAAGCAACATATTCGAGATTATTAAGCGAAGACTCAGGTGTAGTGAAATCTATCAGGGCATCAAAATCGGAGCTCACATGCTCTAATTCATCGACAATGGGGATATTTATTCTACCAATGCCTGAGGGTTCACCTGCATCAGCTCCTATTCGTGAGTGGTCCTTTGACTCAACGGCACCTACCAGTTTGACTCCTTCAGTGTTGTGGATGGCATTGATGATTCGTATTCCCATCCTGCCGGCTGCCCCGATGACTATACACTTAACCATGTTAATCCTCACTCTGCTATTGAAATAGAATCATTTAAGGTTACGATTATTACTATAAATCAAGTTTAAAATAAAGTTATTTTTTTAAACTAATGGATTTCCCTGAGCTTCCGTCGGATTGACCTGTTACGCTTTGATGAATATTTAACGATGAACTCATTTATTTGACGAAGCCACTCTAGTTTTTTTTGGGTGGTATCTTCATAAATTTTAGAAGTCGTTCTTCTTCACTTTCCCATTTAAAAATCATTTTTAGCCCCCACGTTACTTATGTTTTGTACAATAGAAGTTACCTGCCTGCCAAAGGCTTTGCATGTCAAAAGACTCAATGTAAAGACACAAAGTTACCCACGGCAAAATTACCTGTTCTGAACTAGTCTTGTGCAAAGCCGAAGGGTCAGGGGGATTGAGTGGTCAGGTTTTTTATAAATCAATTTTATGGTTTAGGCAACTTGTTTAATCAGATGAGTCAAGAGCAGACTTGACCCCATAACGATGAATATTGATATTAGAGAAAAGTTGAGATAAAGCTGTCATATCAAATTAACATTGATTTTGTTATTTTAATCCTATAAAATCCCTTGTGAATTATCAAAGAAAATAACGATGAAATCAATTATAAATTAGGCATTTATGGAAATAACATAATAGTTTTTCTTTAACCTGAGATAAAGGATAGAGAGGGAATATGAGAGCAGTGGTGCAAAGGGTAAAAGAGGCAAAAGTTGTGGTGGATGGGAAGACGGTGGGTGAAATTGGCCAGGGTTTGTTGGTGCTTTTAGGAGTGGAGCAAAAAGATGAGAAAGAAGACGCTGACTATCTGGTTTCTAAGATTGCCCATCTGCGTATCTTTAGAGATAGTGAGCAGAAGTTTAATCTTTCACTCATTGATGTTAAGGGGGGAATGCTGGTGGTCTCTCAGTTTACGCTGCTTGGGGATTGTCGCAAAGGTCGCAGGCCTTCCTTCACGGACGCTGCACTACCTGAGAAAGCAAATGATCTTTATGAACATTTTATTTCATCAGTTGCTAAAAATAATATTTCAGTAGCATCGGGTGAATTTCAAACAATGATGGATGTTCATCTGGTAAATGATGGTCCTGTAACCATGTTGCTGGATAGTAAAAAGAGATTCTGAAAGCATGGAGCTTTATGATTAAGGTACTGCTTCTAGATTCCCGCTGGAGTTTATCCCGTACTTGATACGGGGCGGGAATGACAGTTTGTTTTAAATTTTGTACTTTGAAATTTCCATTTTCATTGTCTGTTCAAATTCAACTTAATTTTGAGGAGATACGGGAAAATAATTAAAAAATAATTTGATAATTATGGTAAAAGCATGGTAATTATTCACCACAGAGAGGAAATGTATTTTTTAATAACTGTGGTTTTATTTTGATAAGAAATGAATGTCTGGGAGGATGTGGAAATGAAAAAGATTCTTGTTCCCTTGGATGGATCTAAACTTTCCGAAAAGGTTTTAGACCATATAGAAGTACTTGCCAAAAAAGCCAATACTGAGATTATTCTGCTGCGGGTAGTTCCTTTTTCGTGGCCCAGCGAGTTTATACATGTAAGAGAAATGGGTGATAAAATGGACAAAGAGGCCTCCGACTACCTCTTTTCTATTGAAAACAAGCTGGGAGAAAAAGGGATAAAAGGAGAAGTTTGTGTCAAGGAAGGTAATGCTCCTGAGGTTATCTGTAATGTTGCCAGAGAAAAGGGGGTTAATCTAATTGCAATGTCTACACATGGTCGTGGAATAGTTGGGAGGTGGGCTTTGGGGAGTGTAGCTGATAAGGTAATCCAGATTTCTCATATTCCTGTGCTTCTCTATCGAAGCTCTGGTGAAAAGATGCCAGATTCTCATTATCAAAACGTATTAATTCCTTTAGATGGTTCTCGTTTATCTGAAAGTGTACTTCCCCACGCAAAACGTTTAGTGGAGCTGTTTGAAACTAAGGTATGGTTCCTTCATGTTATCAATACGGATCTCACAGAAAGTTTTGCAGTGCTTAAGGATAGTATCCAACAAAAGGAAGAGGAAATCACAGAAAAGATTAGAAGCTATTTCTCCACTCTGGAAAAAAGAGTTAAAGAAACGGGGACTTCTTACGAATTAGTTATCAAGAAAGGGAACCCGGCAGAAACCATATGTGATTTTGCCAGTGAAAACGAAATTGATCTCATTACCATGTCTACCCACGGACATGGTGGAATTACCCGTTGCTTGTTGGGCAGCGTTGCCGATAAGGTTGTGCAGAGTTCATCCAAACCGGTTTTACTCATTAGAGCAGTGGAAGAGAGTGAAGGGGCTTGATATAACTATCTATTTGCAGAGATGTTGATTATGTGTTATTTGGTTATCCTGAAATCTCCAGTTGAATACCCTGATGAAATTATTAACAATACTGGATTCCCGCTTGCGCGGGAA
>CBDTTR010000164.1:0-5498 GCA_965363405.1 uncultured bacterium
GTTTATCGTCGAAGTCGAGAAGAGATGCCTGCCAGCAAGGAAGAGGTTGATGAGGCAGAGCATGAGGGGGTGAGAATAAATTATTTGGCTGCACCTCTAAGGGTTTTGGGGAAGGATGGCAAAGTAACAGGCTTGGAGTGCATCCGCACGGAGCTGGGTGAGCCCGACGTTACAGGTCGAAGGAGACCCATTCCCATCCAAGGTTCCGAGTTTGTGATCAGTGCCGATGTAATTATACCGGCTATTGGTCAAGAGCCTGACCTTTCTTTCCTGGAGAAAGATAGTGGTGTTAAGGTGTCAAAGTGGAACTTTGTTGAAGTTGATCCTGATACCCTTCAGACCAATGTCCGTGGTATTTTTGCCGGTGGTGATGCAGTATCTGGGCCTGCTTCAGTTATTGAGGCAATAGCAGCCGGGCAAAAGGCAGCAGTGGTAATTGATAATTACTTGAAGAGAGATGAGCTTACGAAAGGACAAAAGATTCCCAGACCCAGAATGTTAGTTGACCTTATAGAGATGACTGAAGAGATGGAAACCTACCAACAGCCAGAGATGCCTACTCTGGATGTCGAAGAACGGAGGAAGAGTTTTAAAGAAGCAGAAACAGGTTTTAAAGAGGAAGTCGCTGTGTGTGAGGCCAAACGCTGCCTACGATGTGATTCTGGAGAATAGGTTATTTACAAAAGATTGTACGTCCTATTATTATTAACAGGATAAAATGAGAAATTAGCTTTTAGGAGTGAACGGCATTGCTTAGTTTGACCATAGATGAAAGAGAAGTTGATGTTGAAGAGGGAGCAACCATTTTAGAGGCGGCAGAGGCTGCAGGTGTTTATGTCCCTACATTTTGCTACCACAAAAGGTTAATGCCTTTTGGTGCATGCCGAATGTGTGTGGTGGAGGTAGAACAGATGAAGGGTAGACTAGTTCCTTCTTGCTCTACACCTGCAACCAATGGAATGGTGATCCACACCAATACTCCCGATGTGAGAAGGGCACGAAAGACCCTGCTGGAACTCTTGTTAGTTCACCACCCCTTAGACTGCCCAGTGTGTGATAAGGGTGGTGAATGTAAATTGCAGGATTTAGTCTATGATTATGAACTGACTGAGAATAGATTTCAGGATAGTAAGTTTGAGTATCCGGTGGATTACTATTCTCCATTAATTGAGAGAAATACGAATCGATGTGTGCTCTGCGGGATGTGTGCGAGAGTTTGTGATGAAGTCGTAGGGGTTGCTGCGATAAGTTTCGTTGACCGTGGTTTTAAAACGGTGATCGGTACCAATTTTGAGCGGGTGCTAAACTGTGAATTCTGTGGTGAGTGCGTTAATATTTGCCCTGTAGGGGCCTTAACGGATAAGCTGTTTAAGTATAAGGCCAGATCCTGGGAACTCAAGAAGGTTAATACCATTTGCTCCTACTGTAGCACTGGCTGTACTCTTACCCTGGGAATTAAGGGTAACAGTATCTATAGAATTATCGGAGACGATACCATCGGGGTAAATAAGGGCAGCCTTTGTGCGAAGGGTCGTTTTGGCTATCAGTATATTACCAGTCCCGAAAGAATGAACAGCCCTTTGATTAAAAATGAGGCGGGAGAACTTGTCAGGGCTACCTGGGAAGAGGCATTGGAGAGAGTAGCCAGTGGCCTTGCGGAGGCAAAAGAGAAACGGGGTGCAGAGCATATAGGTGGTATCTGTTCTGATCGTTTAACCAATGAGGAGGTTTATCTTTTTCAGAAATTTATGCGTGCTGCTCTTGGGACCAATAATATTGATCACGCAGGAGGATTCAGTTATTCTGGACTGCTTAAGGGTTTTAAGAGTTCACTGGGATATGCAGCAAATGATATTACCTTAAATGATGTGCGTTGTGCCGATGTGATCTTTGTTGTACGCTCTAACCTTTCAGAAACCCACCCTGTCGTTGGCTATCAGGTAAATATGGCAGTGAAGAGGGATGAATCTCAATTGATTGTTGCCAGCGATAAAACTATCAAGCTCAACAAGTTAGCAACAGTGTCACTTACTCACAAACCCGGCACAGAGATCGCCCTGCTTAATGGATTGATCCAGGCAATCATCAGTGAAAACCTCTATGATAAGGAATTAGTTTCTTCTTCAACTGAAGGATTTGAGCAGTTGAAAGCAAAGGCTGCTCGCTATAGTTTTGATTATGTTGAAAAGATAACCGGTATTAAGGAGGATAAGGTAAGGGAAACAGCCAGACTCCTATCCCAGAATAAAAGGGTGTGTATCCTGGTCTCCTCAGGTTTAGGGGTTATATCAGATGATGAAAAGCTGGCTCAGGCGGTAGCAAATCTAGCCATGCTTACTGGTCTGGTGGGAAGAAAAGGTTCCGGGATCGGGTTTTTAGGGGAGAAGTGTAATTCCCAGGGTACTTTGGACATGGGAGCCCTTCCCTCTTTGCTTCCGGGATTTGAAGATGTGTCGGATGAAAAGGTGAGAAGTTCCTTTGAAGAAGCCTGGAAGACATCCATTCCATCACAACCAGGCAAAAGTGCCCTGGAGATGTTTGCAGGTGCTGAAAAGGGAAGTATAAATGCCCTGTATCTGGTAGGGGAAAATCCTGTGGTTACCTATCCTGATACTGCTCAAACCATAAAGGCTTTAGAGTCACTCGATTTCCTGGTAGTTCAGGATTTATTTTTAACCCCTACTGCCAAATACGCAGATGTGGTGCTGCCTGCTGCTAGCTTTGCAGAAAAGAGGGGTACTTATACGAACTTTGAGAGGCGAGTTCAGAAATTAAACTGTGGTCTCAACAGGCTCGAAGGGGTTAAGACAGACCTGGAGATTTTTGGAGAGCTTTCACTCAGGATGGGTTATGAGATGAACACATCCACACCAGAGGAAGTGATGAGGGAAATTGGTATGCTTGTTCCCCTCTACGCAGAGGTCAATTATTCTCGATTGGGTGAAGAGGGAATTGTATGGGGTTCTCCAAATGGTGGAAAAGAAACCACTCTTTATGGGGAAAAGCTGTCCAGGGTGAAGGCTCGCTTTATTCCTGTTGAGTCTGACGAAGCAATGCTGGAGCCTGATAAAGACTTTCCTCTTTTACTCTTTACAGGAAGTATAATATTTCATTCGGGTTCGCTTTCTACCAAATCTCCCGAATTGAATCAGGTGGGTCCTGGCGGTTGGGTGGTGATGAGTCTGGAAGATGCCAGAGATTATCAGCTAACAGACGGCCAGCCAGTTTTTGTAAGATCGAAAAGAGGTGAGATAGCGTTAAAGGTCAAGATTAACAAGAAACAGACAAAAGGAACGGTCTTCATCCCTTACCATTTTGAATCTCAACCAGTCAACACATTAACGAGCAAGGATCTTCGTCCAACGTTTGTTGAAATCAGAAAAGGTTAAAGGAGATACGTAAACCTTATGGATCTCATTACACTTTCCATCATGCTGCTTAAACTCATCGTAGTGTTTATAGCCATGCTTCTGGGTGTTGCCTATCTCACCTGGCTTGAGCGTAAAGTCTTAGGGCACATGCAGCTGCGCCATGGTCCTATGAGAGTGGGGTGGCACGGCTTGTTGCAGCCTATTGCTGATGGCATAAAGTTATTTTTTAAGGAAGATATTGTGGTGGATAATGCCAACAAGGTTATCTACGTCCTTGCTCCTTTTATTGTTACGGTGTGTGCTTTCGCTTCTTTTGCAGTGGTTCCCTTTGGAAATGAACTGACCATTTTGGGCCAGACGATTCCCTTAAGGATTGCTGATGTAAATATCGGCATTCTCTATATCTTTGCCTTATCTTCCTTAAGTGTTTACGGTTTAACCTTCGCGGGCTGGTCTTCTAATAATAAATATGCCCTTATGGGAGGGCTTCGTGCTTCTGCCCAGATGATTAGTTATGAGTTGCCCGCCGGTCTGTCCATAATTGGTGTGCTGATGCTCACAGGTTCTTTAAGCATGGTTGAAATAGTTAACGCCCAAAAAGATCTCTGGTTTATTATAAAGCAACCTCTGGGGTTTATACTTTTTCTTATCTGTGGTGTAGCAGAATGTAATCGTACACCCTTTGATCTGCCTGAAGCAGAGAGTGAACTGGTAGCAGGTTTCCATGTGGAATACTCCAGCATGAAATTTGCTCTCTTTTTCCTGGCAGAGTATGCCCACATGATTGTGATGGCCTCGCTTGTTACTACTCTCTTTTTAGGAGGCTGGCATCTTCCGTTTATTGATATAAGTAGCCTTCATCCCACCACATTAATAGGCCAACTTGTGGTTTCCTTGCTTCCTATATGTGTATTTGGTGTTAAGGTATTTTGCTTTCTATTTTTCCTCATCTGGCTGAGGGCGACTTATCCGCGCTTGCGCTATGACCAGTTGATGAAATTTGGCTGGAAGGTTTTATTCCCACTGGCTCTGTTTAATATTGTGCTCACTGCTGTTCTTCAAATTTTTAATCTGCTTTAGGCAAAGGGAAGATAATGATAGGCTCTATTATCAAGCGTATCTGGGCATTAATCTGCGGACTGAGGGAAACATTAGGGTATTTTTTAAAAACCACTATTTTAGGGAAGCCTATTACCTTAATGTATCCTGAAGAGCGATGGACACCCTATCCCAGGTTTCATGGACTGCATAAGCTCTTGAGAGATGATAACGGGAAAGAAAAGTGTGTTGCCTGTTGTCTTTGTGCAGCGGTTTGCCCCGCTCAGTGTATTACCATTGAGACTGCTGAGAACGAAAATAATGAAAAATATGCCAGTAGTTATCAGATTGATATTTCCCGTTGTATCTTTTGCGGATACTGTGTCGAAGCCTGTCCTGTGGGTGCTCTTTTAATGACGGGAGAGTATGAGCTGGCAGAATATACTCGGGAAGGTATGCTTTATAATAAAGAAAGATTACTAAGGGAGTAACCCCTTGAATTGGGGAAAATCGATTATTGATAAAAGGCTAATTATTTTTTTAAGTTGTAGAAACTTTGAGATGTAAGTAGAGGTTGATTTATGGAAGCGATTCTTTTCTATGGTTTAGCTGCCATCATGGTGGTTTCGTCCCTCATGGTGATTTTAAGAAAGAATCCTGTTCACAGCGCTTTGTTTCTTGTCTTAACATTTCTCTGTCTGGCTGGACTTTACCTGCTGCTTAATGCCCAGTTTATTGCGGCTATTCAGGTCATTGTCTATGCGGGGGCGATCATGGTGCTGTTTATTTTTGTTATCATGTTACTCAACCTGGAAAGTGAAGTCGCTTCCCAGAGTGGTCACGGTTTGCAAAAATTCTGGGCAATGGTCATTTCAATTGTGCTTGCCATTTCCTTTGTATCTATTATGACAGTGAAAGTTTTCACTGGAGGAAAAGGAGATTTTTCACCGGAGGCAGTAAACGCCGTGGGTAACAGTGAGGTTATTGGAAGGCTGCTCTTTACTGAATTCCTTTTGCCTTTTGAGATTACCTCGGTTTTGTTATTAGCTGCTATCATCGGTGCAATTGTCCTGGCTAAAAAGAAGCTGT
>CBDTTR010000165.1:0-5494 GCA_965363405.1 uncultured bacterium
GATGGTACGTCACGAAGATAAGTTCCGGATCATGTTTTCCGATAAAAATTGCAAAATTTTCAAGTATACAGAAGAAGCTACTTAAAAAGAACTCAGCTCCTCTCAAGCCCTTTTATCCAAAATCCCTGGCCCAGACCGTTCACATTGTAATGTGCTATTTGTCTGGTTTTAGTCTGCAAGCAATGCTGCAATGTAATTCTTCAATCCGCCCCAGGGCGGGCTGAAGCAAATCGTCAAAATTTAGGGATTTAGGAATTTGGGGATTTAGTATTTTGGATGAGAGAGACGCCGTCCATATGAGAAGGGATGGGTAATCCTAGAAAATCAAGGATGGTGGGGGCCAGATCGATTATATAGATTTTCTCTCGATTAGAGTTTAATCCCCTGATGTAGAAAAGCGCGTCATTGTGAGTGTGCATTCCGGAAAATCTCTCTTTCCCGAATAAATTCTCCTTACTCAAAGAGCCCTTTATATCACAGCGTGATTCAGAAAGGAGAACCATATCTGGTGCCTGCTCCAGGTAACTTCCCGAATAGAGGTCGTCTTTTCTAAACACCTTGTCAATACCGTCTACTTTAAGAAATTCCCGGGTGAGTTCTTTTAAGAGAGCTTCATATTCAGGACCTGCTTCCACGCACCCATTAGGCATCTTCCCTTTCAGGTTGATAAAAACCCGACCCGGATCGAGAATAAAAGCTCTTGATGAGGGATCAATGTCTGCTATAGATTCAGGTGGCTCCTTTTTAAGTTTCAGGTACCCATTTTCTTTAAGCCAGGTGTTGGGATAGATCTCTTTCTTTAAAAGCGTGAATCCATGGTCAGCCAGAATAATTAGATTAACTTCTTTACCTATAGAAGATACGATCTTTTTAATAATCGTGTCGAGTTTCTGGTAGTATTCCAGGAATTTCAGATGATACGGGCTTTCGGTATCCGCAAGATCGTTCCAGAAGTAGTGGTGGAGACGGTCCGTGCCAGTGAAAGTGGCAATAAAAAGATCCCAGTCTTCTCCTTTGAGGAAGTGAAGGATGGCCTCTTTTCGTTTATCAAGGGTATAGAAAAGGTCCTGGAAAAATTCCTCTTTCTTTTCGGCTGCCTCCCTGTAGTCTACGTCGATTCGGTAATCCATCTTTTTGAGCTTTGGGTAAATGGTTGAGGGATAGACCCCTCTTTCTAAATCAAGAGCGACGAATCCGGATATGAGTATGCCATTTAAAGGTTGAGCCGGGTAGGTTTGAGGTATGTTGATGGCTATGGTTCTTTTGTTGTTTTGAGAAAGAATGTCCCAGAGGGTTGGGGATTTTATGTGGGTGGAGTTTGGGAAATAGATATCATAGGAGTCAGGCTTCCTTTCCATGAAACCATAGATTCCGTGCTTGCCGGGATTTACACCTGTAAAGAAGTTGGTCCATGCAACAGAAGATACAGGAGGGATGGAAGATATCATTTCCCGCATGGTTCCCTGCTGGGTTAGCTTACCCATGTAGGGCATAATACCCATTTTTATGAAGTTTTTAATGATCCTGCAAGGAACACCATCCAGGCCTATTACTAATACTTTGTCTTTCCCCCTTGTTTTCCCCCGAAATGCTCGGAACATCACTTACGTTTTTCCTCCCAGATGGTTTTTAGGTTTTCTAATACAGTGTAAGGTATTTTTAAATTCCCTCTGCCTGTTCCCAGGTCAATCCCTTTCATGTTTTTTCCATGAAAATCACTTCCACCGGTGATGGCTAGATTGTATCGTTTTGCCAGAAGTTTATAGGATGACGTCTTTCTTCCGTCGTGTTCAGAGTAATAGACTTCTAAGCCCTGCAGGCCTTGATTAACAAGTTTTTTTAGCAAAGCATCCAGTTCATCTGAGCTCTTTAAGTGAAGGGTGAAAGGATGAGCAAGGACGGGAATACCTCCGGCATCAGTGATCATGGTGATAGCCTCTACAGCACTGAGTCTGAATTTGTCAAGATAGGCAGGTGCCCCTTTCCCCAAATATTTATCGAAGGCTTCCTTGATGCTTTTGGTATACCCTTTTTTCATCAGTATTTGAGCAATATGTGGCCTTCCTACCTGTCCGCCTCCTGAAACCTGAACCACCTCATCATAAGTTAAGGAAAGTCCCAGCTTGTTAAGTTTCTCTATGATCTTAGGGTTTCTATCCGCTCGACTGTCCTGGAGGAGGGTAAGTTTTTCATTTAGAATGGGATCTTCTGTAGTGATAAAGTAGCCCAACATGTGCATAGTTCCCGGAGAGTAGTCCACACTGATTTCTACACCGGGGATCACCTCGACACCCGCACTTATCCCTTCCTTAATGGCTTCTTCGTTTCCATGGATGGTGTCATGGTCGGTGATGGCAATGGCTTTTAGACCTTTCTCTTTGGCGTAGCGCACAACCTGGGAAGGTGTTAATGAACCGTCTGATTCAGTTGTATGAATGTGAAGGTCAATATACATTTATTCTATATAACCTGGCGAAGCTTCGCCTCAAACCGATGAGGCTTCGCGATACTGGATTAAACGAATGCAGAATGCGATTTAAAATCAGAAATCAGAAATCCAAAACCTTAAATCCCATCATTCCAATTGTTTTAGCTAAGTCCTTATCACTTTCCCTTCCATATCGTCAGGAACCTTTATCCCCATTATATTAAGTATTGTGGGGCTGATGTCAAAAATCTCCAGATCCTTTGCAGGAACCGGTGAAGAAGAAATTGAGCTTTGAGGATCATGCATGATGCATATTCCGTGCTCGGCATGATTAGCATCGTCAGGCCCTATGTCATTTTCAAAGGTTAGAATACTATCGTATCCGATACTTCCTACAGACCTCCACTTGAGGTTGCCGAAGTAAACGATCAGTTCTGGAGGAATACCGTTAGTTACAGGGTAGACATCTTCGGGCTTAAAGACTCTGGTACCCAAAAGATTTCCCTTTTCATCTCGCATGGATTCAAGCTTCTGTGCGATTTCAGTTCTTACTTCTTCGTAGTTGTGTGGTGAAACAATTCCTTGAGGCTCACGGCCCTTGACGTTAAAAAAGATACGAGAATAATACCCTCCTTCTCCCCAGCAGACAGTACGAGGCCAGTCAATCTTTGCCTTGGCTAAAGAGACGATACCTGGTGGTTTCTCAAGTAATGTGAGATATCCCTCCTGGAGTAACCATTCATTTATGCACACGCCACCTTCCATCGCCTGTGCACCATGGTCTGATACAATGATTGTGACGGTATTATCATCTGTTAAAGAGAGGATTTCTCCTATTTCTTGATCGAGATATTTATAATAGTCAAAGATAGTGTTTTTGTAAGTTGAGTTGGGTTCATGCTTCCTGTGATCAGGATCTGAATGTTTCCAGAATGCATGATGTATTCTGTCTGGCCCTATCTCAACCATCATGAAGAAATCCCAGGGTTTGTTCTTAAGAAAATGTTTTACCACTTTGAATCTCTTCTGAGTCATTTGGTAGATTTGTTTGAGAAGGTTCTCTTTTTTGTCGGTTCTGAAATTATCCACATCGAAAATATATTCACCAACCAGTCTTTCCACCTCTTCCCTTAACTCTGCAGGATAGGTGTATTGGCAACTGGTGTCAGGTGTTAAAAAGGAGGTAATCATGTACCCGTTGACGGGTTTAGGGGGATAGGTCTGCGGAACACCTACCAGGATAACCTTCTTGCCGGCCTGTGAAAGGATATCCCATACCCGATCCTCTTTTATCTCCCGACCGGTGGCAATAGAAAGACCATCATAGGAATGATCAAACCTGTTGCGGAAGCCATAGATACCAAGACGGCCGGGGTTTTTGCCTGTAGTCATACAGGCCCAGGCTGGAACAGTAATGGGTGGGATACAACTTTTCAGGGGGCCGTAGATGCTGTTGTTTACCAGCTTTTTTATAGCAGGCAGTTGATCCAACCAGCGTTCAAATACGAGTTGAGGTGTAAGACAGTCAAGACCTATAACAAGAACTCTTCTCTCTTTCATAAACACTTTCTATGCGTTTTTTGTTTAGCCATAAATTCATAGGTTCAGGAATAGAGGAATTAAGGGATTATCTCAATTCGCAGTAGATTGCTACTGCAAATTCTGGGTTTATATTGTGTTTTCAAACTTTGCCCTTGTTTGCACGAAATGCATTAATAAGAATCTCCGCTATCTCAGGTCTGGTAAATTCAGGAGGGGGGATTTCTCCTTTGGTTAACATTTCTCTCACGGCTGTTCCACTTAAAAAAACGTGATTGCTTGAATCGTGGGGACATGTTTTATTTGAAGCCATCCCATAACAGCTTTTACAGTAAAATGTGTAGTCAAAGAATAGTGGAGTAATACCTATCTCGTCGGAGGCAAATTCATCAAAGATGTGGTGAGCATCATAGGTACCATAAAATTTGCCTACACCTGCATGGTCTCTTCCCACAATAAAATGGGTACAACCATAGTTTTTCCTCACCAGAGCATGGAAGATCGCCTCCCTGGGACCTGCATATCTCATAGCGGCTGGGAAAACAGAAAGCACGGTTCTTGTCTCAGGATAATATTTTTCCAAAAGTGTTTCATAGCAGCTCATCCTTACAGTGGCAGGGATATCGTCACCTTTCGTTTCCCCAACCAGGGGGTGAATGAGAAGTCCATCCACCACTTCCAAAGCACACTTCTGGATATACTCATGAGCACGGTGAATAGGGTTGCGGGTTTGAAAAGCTACAATTCGCTTCCAGCCTTTCTCATTAAAAAGCAAACGGGTTTCTTTGGGAGCCAGCCGGTATTTACTAAAATTTTCATGGTGAGGGCTGTTGAGTAAGGTAATTTTCCCACCCAGTAACATCTCCCCTATACTTTTCAAATACTGAACTCCTGGGTGGCTTTCATCGGTAGTTCTTAAAATTTGTTGAGCCTCTTTTTCTTTATCAAATTGATATTTCTCATCCAGATGAAGGATTCCAAGGAGGTGATTTGCCTCGCCATAAAGGGCAATATCATTTCCTTCCTTGTAACGATCGGCATCAGCTTTTACAACGGAAAGTGTTATAGGAATTGTCCAGGGAATACCATTTGAAAGCCTCATCAGGTCGAGAACACTTTTGTATTCATCTTTTGTCATGAACCCTTCCAGGGGGCTTAAGGCTCCATTTGCGATCATTTCCAGATCAGAAACTTCACGCGGATTAAGGTTAATTGCTTCCATTGATTTTGCCTTTTCTGTAAGACGTTCCCTTTCATCACGACCTGCTGTCCTGTTAATCAATTCGCTTCCATGGGGTAAGATTGGCATTTGTCCTCCTTTCAAGATAGAGTTTTCATAGAATTTAGAAAATACTGAAAATAAGACCTTTTTGAGAGTATAATCGTTTGAAATAACAACTAATTAAGGTTGCCTTGGATTTACTTTTTATACCAAATGATTCAGCGGCTGTGATGTGTTCAAGTTCATTAGAAACGATACTGGATTTAACACCCCACATCTTATTATATCTTCGAAGCACTTAGTGT
>CBDTTR010000166.1:0-5462 GCA_965363405.1 uncultured bacterium
CTGGTTGATAAGTTATGACTTTGATATCACTTGTTTGAATTTTTTACGATTGAGATATTACTTGATTTGTCTCCCGGGGCATGAACATCTTCAATGGATACAGCAGCAAGCTAAGATTCAGCTAATGCTTTTTTTGCTATTTTCTGAAAAAACTTCATCTTACTGAAAGCTTCCATATAGGTATATGTTACTGGAATGACGAGCAAAGTAAGGAAAGTCGATGTAATGAGACCTCCTGCTATGGCTACGGCCATTGGCTGTCTCATTTCACTTCCAACCCCTATCCCCAGTGCTACCGGGAGTACTCCTGCCACAGTGGAAAATGCTGTCATTAGGATGGGTCGGAATCTGACACATCCTGCTTCAATCAGTGCTTCTTTCACCGGCATACCTTTTTCCCTCTGCTGGTTAGCATAATCTACCAGCAAAATACCGTTTTTAGTGACCAGTCCAACCAGAAGAACTAAAGCGATCATGGAAAAAAGATTGAAAGTATTGCCGGTTATATAAAGGAGACCAAATGCCCCTATGAAAGAAAGGGGGAGAGCTACCATGATAGTAAAGGGGTGAATGAAACTTTCAAACTGAGCTGCCAAAACCATGTAAGTAAAAATGATGGCAAGCGTAAAGGCCATCCCAATATAGTAGATTGTCTCCTTGAACAATTCTGAACGAGCAGTGAATTGTCCCGAAAATCCTTCCGGAAGAACTTCACCCGCAATCTTCTCGATTTCAACTATTGCAGGTGCCAGGGTCATCCCCTCCAAATTGGCATAGATGGTGACTGATCTTTGCCTGTCGAAACGATTGATGATGGAAGGACCTTGTGCCTGTTCAAGAGTTACAAAATTATCAAGCTCCATAAGTTGACCGCTTTCCGATCGAACCCGTATTTTTCCAATGTCAGTTGGAAGGTTTCGTTCTTCTTCAACCAGGCGAACACGGACATCATAACTCTCACCGCCACGCTTAAATTCTACTACATTCAAACCTCCAATGAGTGCACCTATGGCATTGGCAATAGATTCCACCGGAACCCCTGCATCGGCTGCCTTTTCCCGATTAATGTTAACCCGCACCTCCGGTTTCCCCAGTTCCAGATTTCGGTCAATATCTGCAAAACCATCTACTGCCTCCATCCTTGCCATGACTTCCATAGAGATTTGATCCAGTTCCTCCAGGCTAGGTCCCTGTATTATATACTGAATCTCTTCGTCCCTCCTTGCAGAACCCAGGATAGAGACAGGTGAAACAGTCGCCTTAAGATCGGGAATTTCCCATAACTTTCTTCGAACTTTCAGCATTATATCAAATTGGGAGTTCTCCCTTTGTTCTTTTGGAATCATGGTTACAAAAGAGATGCCTTTGTTTGATTGGGCAGTGCTTCCCTCTTCTCCAAAACCCGTGATGGAAAATACTTGCAGGATTTCTGGGAATTTCCTCAATTCCTCTTCTACTCTCTGAAGGACTTCGTCCGTCTTGTGAATTGAGTATTCCAGAGGAGTCTCTATTCTTACTGTAAATTTACTTTTGTCTTCCTCAGTGATAAATTCTTTGTCTAAAAGAATAAAAATTCCCACACCAAGCAGTAGTGAAAGCAGCCCTATTATGACAATGATGTAACGGTGCTCCAGTGCCGAGGTAAGAAGCATACGGTAAGAAGCAGTCATTCTAACCATAAATTGGTCAAAGATGTGAAAAGCTTCCCATTTTGTACTGGAAAGTTTAAGAAATCGAGAAGAGAGCATGGGAACTATAGTAAGTGATATAAAAGCAGAAATCAATATAGCTACTGCTACAGTAATGGCAAACTCAAGAAAGAAACGGCCAACCAACCCCCCCATGAAAGCTACCGGGAGAAAGACAGCAACCAGAGCTATAGTGGCAGCAATTACGGCAAACCCGATTTCTGATGATCCGTCTTTTGCTGCCTGCATGGCACTTTTCCCCATCTGTCGGTGACGGAAGATATTTTCTACAATTACGATGGCATCATCGATAACCAAACCGACAGCCATGGTAAGACCTACCATGGTCAGGTTATTCATGGTAAAGCCCAGGGCGTACATGGCAGTGAAAGTTGAAATAATAGAGGTAGGGATTGAGATTGCGCTGAAGAAGGTGGTGCGTATGTTCTGAAGAAAGAGCATGATTACCAGGGCAGCCATAAATCCACCGATGATAAGATGGAACCTTATCTCGTCTATGGATTGTTTGATGAAGGTGGAATCATCACTGGATATTTCAATCTGCATCCCCGCTGGAAGCAGTTTTTTTATTTTATGGAGCTCCCCTTTTACCAGGGTACATACAGCCATCTTGTTTGCTCCGGAACGGGGGGAAACACCAAGACCAACGCCTTGTATTCCCACTTTCTCCTTTGAGTTGTATCGGGAAATAGTACGTACATCCTCACGTCCCTTTTCGGCATAACCGATATCACACAAACGAACAGCTGTGCCTTTCCTGTATGCTACAATCAAGTCATTGAATCCTTCGGGGGTAGGGAATTCTCCCATGGTTCTCACTAAAAATTCCTTTTCTCTGGTTTCTACCTTCCCTCCCGGAACCTCAAGATGCCCCTTTTTAAGAGCGAGGATGATGTCGTGAATGGTAAGGTCATGGGCAGCAAGTTTATCTCTGTCGAGCCAGATGCGCACCTGCAGCTCACGGCCACCACTGATTTGTACATCGCCCACCCCTTTTAATTTTTGAAGGAGAGGACGAATCTTATCGTCGGCATATTCTGTTAGATCCTCTATTGGGTACTGTTTACCAAAGAGTACAAGCCAGAGAATAGGTTGAGCGTTGATGTCAAGCTTCTCTATGATAGGTGTTTCCGCCTCATCGGGAAGTTTCCAGAGTTTTGTTGAAACTTTGTCACGAGCTTCCTGGGCGCCTACATCAACGTCTTTGTCGAGTTCAAAAGTGATTAAGATGCTGGAAAACCCTTCCAGGCTGTTTGAAGTGATGTGCTTGATGCCGCTGATTCCACCTATGGCATCTTCCAGTTCATCGGTGATATTATTATCCACTTCTTCAGGACGCGCATTTTCCCAGAGGGTCCTCACTGTAACCAGTGGAAAATCTACATCTGGATAGATATCAACCCCCAGACGCCCTATAGAAATAATACCAAATATCAGAAGTGCTAAGACCATCATAGTAGCAGTGACAGGTCTTTTGATGCAAAAATCCGGTAGAAACATTTTACTCAAACCTTTTTTCTGATGATGTCTGTTTTCCTTTGTCTGAAATCCTGTCTCCATCCTTAAGTGAAAATTTACCCTCCTTAACCACGTATGCTCCAGGGGACAAGCTGCCTTCAACCTCAGCCTCCCCTTCAAAAACCAGTATAATTTTTACAGGCACTTTTTTCGCTCTATCAGAGTCAATCCTGAAAACGCAGGTTTCATCTTCTTTGATCACTAATGCCTCCCAGGATATGACCGTTGCATTGTGGTGGATTTCGGTGGTGAGTTTAGCCTTGGCAAACATCCCTGGATTAAGTTTATTGTCCAGATTAGGTATTTTAGCCTTTACCAAAAATGTCCGTGTAGAAGTGTCGATATCAGGAGAAACAAAGTAAATGGTTCCAGAAAATTCTTCTTTTGGATAGGCCTCTACTGTTACCAGAACATTTTTGACAATTTTGATAGAAGGAGCATATTTTTCTGGAATACGAAAAGAAAGTTTCAAAGGGTCAGTTTGGAGAACTTTAACGATGGGATCTCCAACATCTATATAATCACCTATGGACACAAGCCTTTCTGAACTAAAGCCATTAAAAGGTGAATTAATAGAGGTATCCTTAAGCTGTTCTTTTGCAAGAGACAGTTTGGCTTCAGCCTCTTTAATTATTGCTTCTCCAACCTCCTTTTGGGTAAGAATATCATCGTATACCTTTTGATTAATAACCCCATCTTTAAGCAGATCTTTATTACGAATGACATTTCTTTTTGTGTTGATTAACTGAGCTTGAAATTGAACGAGCTTTGACTCTATACTCTCTATCTCAGCTTTAATCTTGGCATCATCCAGCTTGACAAGCATTTCTCCTTCCTTAACTCCCTTGCCTTCTTCAAAAAATATTTGCTTAATTTTCCCTTTGGCCTCTGATTTGACCATAACCGTTTCATTTGCTTCCAGGGTTCCCACCTGCTTAATAATGTGGTGAACATCCATTGATTTAACTTTACCGAGAGTAACAGGTATGGCGATATCCTTTTTAGATGGAGCTTCTTTGCTGCCGCAACCGAAAAGAACTATTGTGATAACTAGCAAAACATTAAAACGTAAAGAGTTCTCTTTAATTCTCATTTTCACCTTTTTTTAATCTAGAGTTTTTATCATTTAAAAGGATGGAGGGGTTGTCACCCATAAAGCTACTACTTCTTCCGGACCATTGTTTTTCCAGTGATGATTAATACGGGAGGAGAAGTATACAGAATCACCTTCTTTTAAATGATAGGTTTCATCTCCGACAGTAAGTTCTAACTCTCCTTTCAGTATCGTAGCAAATTCTTCCCCTTCATGTGAGTAAGAATCACTGAAACCCCCGGCCTTGAGATGGAGGAAAAGCGGCTCCATTTTTCGCCCTGGGTTTTTGGTGTAAAGGAATTCGAATTTTGCTTTTGACTTTTTATGATAATATGCTTCCCTCTCTTTTTTCCTTACCATGATCTTTTCAGAAGACCCTTTCTCATGTAGAATCTCCTGTGGGTTTATTCCCAGCGCATCAATAATACGAAACAGGGATGATATGGAGGGTGAGGTCCTGTTTTTCTCTACCTGCGAGATGAAACTTTTAGTATAACCCGTCTTCTCAGCTATTTCAGTTAAACTGACGCCTTTTTCATTGCGAACCTTCCTCAACGTTTTACCTAAATCTAAGTTCATAATAATTATTGCCTTTCGTACAAATATTAGAATCCTCTTACCGGCAAGATATTTAATAGTTCTCAGAGCGCTAGACTGTCATTGCATCCCAAGGGCACTTCCTCAGGATGACTTCGTCATCCTGAGGGGCGCGAACGAAGTGAAGCAATCTCTTTTTTAAGTTGTGCGTAAGATTACAGGGTTTGTACTGAGACTCTTTTGAGATTGCTTCGGTTGCACTCACCTGTGGAATAATAATAGTTAAAAAGATACCTTAATCAGTAATAATGTTTTGTGTTTTGTCTGATTAAGAATAGAATGTTTCTTGTAAAAGAATAATTGTTTTTAGCTATTACTGTAAACTATTACTTAATTATGTCAAGTATTTCTTAACATGAAATGGTGGTGTTTATATGACTTTTATAGGCAGGTAAAAATGCAGATTTAGGGTAAGTTTACAAGCGGATCATTTTGCTATGCATGTCTTAGGCTGATAAGAGGGACATTAATCGGGTGTTTTGACATGATGGTTGTTTAAGAGAGCAGGGTTTTTGTGCAAATATTGAACCATATGCAACAACTAG
>CBDTTR010000167.1:0-5448 GCA_965363405.1 uncultured bacterium
ATGATATATTGCCAGGAGCTCAAAGTGCATTTGATGCTGTGCGTGAAGGCTATCGGGAGGGTAAATTTGGCTATTTAGATCTCTTGGATGCTCAACGAAGCTTATTTGATGCTAAGGGGCAATATATTGACGCATTGGCTGGATACCATAAATCAGTCGCTGCTATAGAACGTCTCATTGGTGAAAGCCTTAGTTCTATTAAAAATAATGTAAAACAAAATGAAAAGGAGTTGGTAAACGATGAAAAATAAAAACATCATCATACTTTTTCTTGCATCCGTAGCAGTTCTATTCATTGTTGTTGCGGGTATCAGATATTTCAGATTAGCGGACAATGATGAACATATCCAGGATAAGCCTCAGGAAGAACATGTTCACTATGAACCAGAAGTACACGATGACCACTTACATGACGAAAATGAGATACATGATGAACACGATCATGATGAATTAATACATGATGAGCATGAAGGTGGTGATGATGACGCTGGCGACGAGCATGAAGAATACATTGATGAAAACATTGTTCACCTGACTGATGCGGAAATGAAAGGATTGGGCATCGAAATAGCTACTGCAGGACCTGGGAATTTACAAATTCAATTGGACTTCCCTGGTGAAATTCGTATTAATGCAGACCAAATGGCGAACGTTGTTCCACGTATGGAAGGCGTTGTTCGAGAAGTAAAGAAAAATTTAGGTGATGCTGTTCGAAAAGGAGAAGTCATGGCGGTAATCGAAAGCAGAGAGCTGGCCGACGTGCGTGCATCATTTCATGCTGCTATGGAACGTGTTGAACTGGCAGAGGCTAACTACAAACGAGAGAAAAGGCTTTGGGAAAAGAAGATTACCGCAGAACAGGAATACCTGGATGCAAGAATAGCTCTTGCTGAAGCCCGTATTGAGTTAACATCAGCTGAACAAAAACTTCTTGCGCTTGGTTTTTCTACTAAATATCTTAAAAATCTTCCACACGATCCCAACGAAACATTAACAGAATATGAAATCGTTGCACCTTTCGATGGGAAAGTTATTGAGAAGGACATTACACTTGGTGAAGTGCTTAGAGAGGATAAAGTCGCATTTGTTGTTGCTGATTTGATCACGGTGTGGGTGGATCTAAGCATTTATCAAAAAGATCTTCCTTTTGTAAAGCATGGTCAGCGTGTTCTGATATCTGCTGGCCTGGGCATTCCAGATGCTGAGGGGGTAATATCTTATCTGGGACCTATTGTCTCAGATGAAACTCGTACTGCCCTTGCGCGTGTAACTCTTCCTAACAAGGAAGGTCAATGGCGTCCCGGTCTGTTTATTACTGCTCGCCTTGTTAAAGAGGAAACACCAGTAACACTGCTCATTCCCAAAGCGGCACTTCAAAATCTTGAGGGTGAAGCCTGTGTCTTCCTGTATCATCGAGAAGGTTTTGAGCCCCAAAACGTTAGAGTAGGGCGAACCAACAAAACTCACGCTGAAATAGTTGCAGGTTTGAAGGTCGGGCAGAGTTACGTAACAAAAGGTGCTTTTGAGCTTAAGGCAAAAATAGTTACAAGCACTTTGGATAGCCACGCAGGTCATGGGCACTAGGAGAATTGACAGTCATGCATAAAAAAATAGTTGATGTTTCACTAAGGTACCGCTTTTTAGTTCTTATAGTGACAATTGCCATAGCTATTTTGGGAATCTATAATTACTCAGAGTTGCCGGTTGATGCTTTTCCGGATATATCGCCGATTATGGTTCCTGTTTTTGTAGAAGCTGATGGAATGGCGCCTGAGGAGATTGAGCGTTTAATAACATTCCCTATTGAATCAACCATGAATGGTCTGCCTGGAGTTACTCAAATAAAATCAACATCTGCTTTTGGTATGGCGGTTATTTATGTTTACTTCAAAGATGATATTGATATTTATTTTGCCAGGCAGGTAGTTTCTGAAAGACTTTCTGATGCCATGGCTTCCTTACCTGAAATGGAAGAACCACCAAAGCTGGGTCCCATATCAACCGGTCTGGGACAGATCTTTATTTATTACCTTACCATTGAAAAGGGAACAAATACGGAAGGGAAAGAACCAAATACTTACCTGCGTGAGATTAATGACTGGATAGTGAAGTATCAATTACAGACCGTACCGGGTGTGACTGATATACTTTCTATTGGTGGTCATGTTTTGCAGTATCAGATACGCATCAACCCTAACGCTTTAAATAAGTATAAGGTAACACTGGAGGAAGTAGTAGTTGCTGTACAAGAGAATAATCGTAACGCAGGAGGGCAATTTTTGGTCTTGACCTCTGAGGAGTATCTTGTCCGCGGCATTGGTTTACTCCAAAATCTGGATGATATTCGAAATATTCACATAAAAGTTTTAGACGGTATTCCCGTCATGATAAAAGATATTGCTGAAGTTGCTTACGGTGAAGAAATTCGCAGGGGAGTGGTAAGCCGCAATGGTAAAAAGGAAGTAGTTTCAGGGATAGTATTAAAGCTTTTTGGTGAGAATACCTCAGATGTTATAGAACGACTGTACAAAAAAATTCCTGAGGTTCAGGCATCACTACCTGATGGTGTACAGCTGCTTCCCTATTACGAACAGGCAGAGCTTGTACAAAACGCCACCTGGACTGTCAAGAAAGCTCTTCTCTTAGGAGCTTTCCTGGTAATCATAACCCTTACTCTATTTCTTGGCAATATTCGCAGTGCTTTTATTGTTGCCCTCGCTTTACCACTTTCTGCTTTAATATCTATTATCTGTATGAAGTATGCCGGTATTTCTGCAAATCTTATGTCGTTGGGTGGCATTGCCATCGGCATTGGTATGCTGGGTGATGGTGCAATTGTGATGGTGGAGAATATTTTCAGGCATCTAAACGAAGAAGGCAGCAAGAGCGAGCGGAGCAATACCGATATCATTCTAATTGCAGCGAAAGAGGTGAGTCGTCCGATTATATTTTCTATCGCCATTATTATAATTGTATTTTTACCGATTTTTACCCTTCAGGGGGTTGAAGGGAAAATGTTTTCTCCAATGGCGTTTACTATATCTTTTGCACTGCTTGGATCCATGCTCTTTGCCATTATTTCAGCTCCTGTACTTTCTACTTATCTGCTAAAGGGAGGAGAACACAGGGAATTTATCCTCACAAAAAGAATAAAGGAGGTCTATCGCCCTCTTCTTATATGGGCAATGAACAAAAGAAAGACTGTTGTTATCATTGCAACATTTGCTTTTTTGGTCAGTATGGCTCTGCTTCCTTTTCTGGGAACAGAATTTATGCCTACGCTGGAGGAAGGTTCGATAATGATTGGTGTTACCATGGCTCCATCGATTTCTTTACAAAAGGCTACTGAAACTATTATGAAGATGGAGCGTAAAATTATTGAATTTTCGGAGGTTGAGGAAGTAATTTCAAGAATCGGACGTCCTGAGGCCGGCAGTCATCCTCACCCTGTGAACTATGCAGAAATTCACATAGAACTCATGCCGATGAGTAGCTGGAAATCACACAGTAAAAAAGGAGAATTTATTGAAGATTTAAACCATGAGCTTTCACTTTATTCGGGTGTGCAGTTAAATTTTACTCAACCAATTCAAAATGCGTTTGATGAACTATTGACAGGTGTAAGAGCACAGCTGGCTATAAAAATCTTTGGTGAAGATCTAACTATCCTTAGGGAGAAGGCAGAAGAAATACATAATGCTATTGACATAGTACCGGGGCTTGTTGATCTTTCAGTTGAGCAGAGTTTTGGCCAGCCTCAGATTCAGGTGATTGCTGACCGCGCCGCATGTTCACGCTATGGGGTAAACGTAAATAAAATACTGGAACTGGTTGAGTTGGCGATAGGTGGGAAAAACATAGATTATATCTATCTTAATATTCGTAGATTTGGGATACACATACGATATCAGGAAGCGTTTAGATCTGATCCAGAAACCATAAGACATCTGTTAATTCAAACTCAAAACGGTACGCTTATACCACTTGAGCAATTAGCTGAAGTAAAACTGTTTACGGGACCTATTCAAATAAACCGTGAGAACAACCATCGCCGGTGGGTAATTCAGGGGAATATTCGTGGCAGGGATATGGGAAGTGTTGTAGCTGATATTGAAAGGATAATTGATGAAAGAATCACTCTCCCGCCAGGCTACTATATAGAGTATGGAGGTCAATTTGAAAATCAGCAGAGGGCGATGGCCAGGCTTGCTATTATTGTACCAGTAGTTATTATCTTGGTATTTTTCATGCTTGGTTTAACTTTTGGATCCATACACCATGCACTTTTGATCATCATAAACATTCCTCTTGCCCTGATAGGTGGCATTTTTGGTTTGTTTGTCGCGGGGGAGTATCTATCTGTTCCCGCAGCAGTAGGTTTCATAGCTCTCTTCGGTATTGCGGTGCAAAATGGTGTTGTTCTGCTTAGCTACATCAATGAGCTTTACCTCAAGGGAAAATCATTGCAGGACTCTGTGATTGAGGGTGCACTGTTACGTTTACGCCCTGTTTTGATGACAGCTCTTACAACTGTTTTAGGGTTGTTGCCACTTCTACTTTCACGGGGGATAGGAGCAGAAGTACAAAGGCCTCTGGCAATAGTAGTGATTTTCGGTTTATTAACCTCTACACTTCTTACTCTAATTGTAATCCCCGCTCTCTATGGATGGTTTGAAGGGAAGCGTAAAATAGTAAGCTGAGAGAACAAGTATTATTTTTAAATGTTTATGAAATGCTTTAGATTTAAATAATATTTTACAATATAACTAGAAGGATAGAGATATTAACAATTTTAAACGAGGATTAATATGAATGGAGTAAAAGCGTTTTTTACGGTTCTTTTGATTATGCCACTTGGTCATGCTATAACAGTTTTGGCCTTGAAGCTTCCTCACAGTGTGCATTTTCCGATTGCAGTCGCTGGTATAATTTTGGCAACTATTATTATTTATTGGACAAAACATATAGAGTCACCTGCATGGGAAACATTTACAGGGATGCTTGCAGGCGTTCTTCTCTGGGCATGTTTGGTGGAGATTGGCGTGCATGAAGGTGCTGAAGCGCTTGAAATTACAGAGAGGAAGGCGATGGAATTTAGTCTCGCAATACTCATCCCTCTTTTCATCTATCTTGTTTTTAATGAAAATCTAAAATGTAACCTTTTTATTTCATTGAGGAAGGGTTTGCGTATTACGAGAGGAAAACTGCCTGAAATATCTATAGATCACTGGGGTCCAAGAGTTGCAATTAAGATGTTTCTCATGATCTGGGTTGGACACATGATTTTGTTCTTCGGGTACGATGAAGACTTTTTCGGTCCGCAAAGCCTTTATTGCAAAACAGTTTTTGTTCTGTGCCTGTTAGGTGGTAGTTATCTCTTTTACCGATTGACCAAAGCAAAAGAGATGGACTACGCCTTTCGTTATGCGATGCCAACCGTAATCGTGT
>CBDTTR010000168.1:0-5444 GCA_965363405.1 uncultured bacterium
TGTGCTTCCTTCGAAGCAATTAATGCGTATCTGGTAAAAAGCGGACCTGAAATTTCATAAAAAACGGTTGTCGCTATGATGGTAGGAAATAAAATATCTCCTATTTGAGGAAGTTCTTCTTTAACAATGAGTGCAAGCCCTATGGCAACTCCTGCTTGAGGCAAGAGTCCCCAGCCAAGATATTTTCTTATTTTGTGCTCTGCTTTGGAAAGATATCCCCCCAGGTAGGCCCCTAAAATCTTTCCTAGAGATCTGAAAAAGATAAAGATAATTCCAATCAGCAACACTCCTCGAAGCAGGGTAATTTCAAGATTAGCTCCTGCCAGTATGAAAAAAAGTAAATAAAGGGGGGCATCGACACTTTTTATGAGATCAAAGAATTTGAAAGAAGTTGGACTAATATTGATCAGCACTGCTCCAAAAACGATATTAGTGAGGAGTAGAGAAAGGTGTAAGTGAAGAGCCAGGCCGGTATTGAGCAAGAGGAAACCAAGGATGTAAATTAAGAGGTCTGACTTTAGTTTAATATATCGGGAGATGAAATTACATAGCAGGGCAGATAAACTGCCAAGAATAACCACAAAGAACATTTCTATGATAAATGGGTAGATTGCATTGAACCATGAAAAATTAGCACCTACACCTTGAATGATGCCTTTGGAAAAAGCAAACGATAGGGCAAAAACAATAAGACACCAGGCATCATCAATTGCTACTACACCAAGGAGTGTATTGGTTAAACTTCCCCGTGCTTTATATTCCCTTATGACCATCAATGTAGCAGCAGGTGCGGTGGCTGAGGAGATAGCTCCGAAGAGAATGGCAACAGATAAAGGCTGTTCAAGTATAAAGAATAAGCTTATTGTTACTAAAAGGCATGGCAAAAGGGCAGCGATAAGTGAGATATAGATGACTGGTCTGCCAATTTCTTTAAAAGAACTGAATAAAAATGTTTCCCCCAAACTAAATGCAATGATGCCCAGGGCAATATTAGAGATAAGACCGGATGATTTTATGAGTTGGGGGTTTATCAGATTCAGGAGGGAAGGACCGACGAAAATACCCACAATGATAAAAGCAGTCACCGTGGGTAATTTTATTTTCTGAATGAATCTTTCAGCCAGCAAACCAAGGAGGAGTATAAACCCCAGATTGAGGATAGTATTCACTCGATTATCCCTTTTTCTCGGAAAAGTGCGGAGATGATATCAAAAAGCGTGATAACTCCTACCAGAGTGCCGTTTCTGACTACAGGCAATCCCTGCTTGTTATGAAGCTTCATCAGGGTGCGAGCCTCCGAGATGGTTTTGTCCTCTTCAATGCTAATAACATTACTTTCCATAAGGTCAGAAACAGATGTCGTTTTTATCCACTCCGGTGTGATTTCTGCATCTAAGATATCCATTTCTTCCTCTTCTACTTTGAGTGAAGGGCTTGCTCTCAACATGCGGGTAAGACGTTTGCTGTGTGGTTTGAAAATTTCCATTATACTTTCAATGCTGACCGTGCCAAGGATGTTGTTATCCTCATCAATCACGGGAAGTCTGTGAAAATGGTAATTTTGGAACAGCTTTATCAGTTCAATCAAATTGAGAGATGGTTTAACGGTGATAAACTTTTTGCTCATCACTTCTTTTACAAGCATGGGTATTCTCTATGGTTGTTGGTTTTTAGTTGGCAGTTGTCAATAATGGAAGGAGCATAAATGAATGTTTTTAGTCATCTTCTACAATGCAGCAGGGTTTTTCCATGACCTCAAGATCCTCAGTTTCCAGATACGTTTTCATATCTCTTAAGAAATTAGCTGCGTTGATTCCATCGACCACGCGATGGTCCATAGAAAGTGTAACTTTCATTAGTTTGGCAGGAACGACGGACCCATCTTTAATAACAGGGGTATCTTTGATTGCACTGACAGCTAAAATAGCAGTCTGAGGGGGATAAATGATAGCGGCAAAGTCGGTTACACCTAACATCCCCAGATTGCTGATCGTAAAGGTACCATCGGTGAAATCGTCTGTGGAGAATTTCCCAGATTCTGCTTTCTCCCGCAAATTTTTCACCCCACTGGATATTTCTTCAAGAGTCAATTTATCACAACCCTTAAGAATAGGAATAATTAGTCCTTCTGGAAGGCCAAAAACGATACCTATATTCACCTCTTTTTTTAGAATTAAACCTTGCTCAGGGTAGACTGCATTAAGATAAGGATAGTTCTTAAGAGTTGCAGCAGCAGCTCTGATGATAACATCATTTATAGTAATCTTTTCTTTACCTTCTTTTTTCTGTTTTAGTACTTCAAGCTCGTTGATAACTTTAGTCATATCAATTTCATAGCTTACATAAAAATGGGGAATGTGTTGTTTGCTATAGCTTACTGTTGCGGCAATAGCCTTTCTCATCTTGGAAAGGTCTGTGATCTCTTCAGTTGGAAGCACCTCTCTTTGTATAAGGGGTGTCGTCCCTTCCTTTACTGCCTTGTGTTCTCGAAAATCTCTTACGTCTTTGAGTGTAATCATACCACCGTCACCAGTTCCTTCAACCGGGGTGATATCTATTCCCCTTTGTTGAGCAAAGCTTCTGGCGGCCGGAGAGGCATTTGCTCCTTCTGTAGTGGCAATAACTTTCCTCTCCCTTTTTATAGGCACCACTTTGAGCTTTGGAGTTGTTTTTATATCTTGCAGCGTTTTTTTCTTAGCTCCTTCCTCTTTTTTTACAGATTTTTTTAAAGGTTCTTCTTGAGGAACAACTTTACCCAGTTCTTCACCTATTATAGCTATAGGAGTTCCCACATGAGCCTTTTCTCCTTCCTGAACGAATATTTGTGAGAGGATGCCAGAGACGAATGATTCAACTTCCATTACTGCTTTATCTGTTTCCACCTCAAAGAGAGTTTCTCCCTGTTGGACATAGTCCCCCTCTTTTTTGAACCATTTGAGAAGAGTTCCTTCTTCCATCGTATCACTCAATTTGGGCATGGTAATTTCTTCTGGCATTGGACGGCTCCTTTTATAGGAGATTGATAGCAGCCTGCATGATATCCTCTACCTGAGGGATAGCAGCTTGCTCAAGATTTTTAGCGTAGGGCATAGGTGTATCCTTGCCGGCAACTCTTATAATTGGGGCATCGAGGGAAGTAAAGGCATTTTCATAGATTTGCGAAGCGATTTCAGCTCCTACACCTCCTGTTTTCCAATCTTCCTCAACTATAATAACGCGGTTGGTTTTTTTTACCGAGGCAATAATTGTGTGTATGTCTAAGGGATTTAATGTTCGTGGGTCAACAATTTCTACACTTATGCCCTCTTTTTCTAATTGCTCAGCTGCTTCTATAGCAGTCAAGACCATGTTGGAATAAGCAACAATTGTGAGATCACGCCCATTCCTTTTAATCGATGCTTTGCCGAAAGGTGTGGTGTAATCTTCAGATGGAACTTCGCCTTTTGTGTTATAGAGGTTTTCATGTTCTAAGAAGATAACAGGGCCATCATCTCTGATTGATTCTTTTAGTAATCCCTTTGCATCTTCGGGTGTTGAAGGCATAACCAACTTCAAACCGGGACAATGTAGAAAATAAGATTCAAGGCTTTGAGAATGTTGAGCTGCCAACTGTTTGCCACCACCACCAGGGGCCCTTATTACAAGAGGTACCCTGGCCTTACCGCCAAACATATAGTGAATCTTGGCTGCATGGTTGACGATCTGGTCCATGGCCAGGAGCGCAAAATTGACTGTCATTAGTTCTGCAATGGGACGTAACCCAACCATAGCTGCTCCAATAGCAGCTCCAACAATGAGACCCTCAGCGATAGGTGTATCAACAACTCGCTTTTCACCAAATTCTGCGAATAAGCCCTCTGTAATCTTGAAAGCGCCACCGTAAAAACCTACATCTTCGCCCAGAATGAAGACATTTGAATCCCTTTGCATCTCTTCTCTCATAGCATCATTTAAGGCTTCTCGATAGCTGATCAGTGGCATGACGTCTCAATAATTTGATATTTACTAGAGTTAAGAGTGTGCTTAGCCTAATTTGCCAACTACATGACACTCAGTTGTTAAGGTTTTATTGACAGGACATCGTTCTGCTATTTCAAGCAGTCTTTCTTTCTGCTCTTGTGTAAGATCACCTCTCAGAAAAATAGTTTTTGTAATCTGGTCAAGTTTGCCTTCTTGTGTTAGACACTCATTACAATCATTGGCATGAATCTTTTCGTGATTCAACTTTACCTGGACACCTTCCAGTGGCCATTCCTTTCGTTTGGCATACATCATAATGGTCATAGACGTGCATCCGCCCAAAGCAGAAAGTAGCAAGTCATAAGGATCGGGCCCTATCCCGTCTCCTCCCACGTCTTTTGCTTCATCGATGATGATGGTATGCTGGCCGGTTTTTGCCTCCTGCTGGTAATTTTTGATAAACTTAACTACGACTTCTTTCATGATCGTTTCTCCCAAAGTCCTTTTATTCTACATAAATATCTTTCATCAATTCTTCCAGCTCAGGCCATGAGCTTTCATCTGCAAATTTTATTGACTCGTCAACTTTTGCATTCACCTCGTCTTGAAGCTCTTTTAGCTCATCCGGTGAGATAATGGCTTTATCTCTCAATTGTTTTGCCAGCTTAATAATGGGATCCCTTTCCTTCCAGATTTTTTCTTCTCGTTTTGTGCGATAATCGTCAGGATCTGACATAGAATGACCACGGAACCTGTAAGTGACAGCTTCTATAAAAGAAGGACCTTCGCCCTCCCGTGCTCTCTCAATAGCCCTTTCGGTTGCTTCTCTTACTGCCAGGACATCCATTCCATCAACTCGTTCACTTGGCATATTGTAGGCTTTGACTCTTTTGTAGAGCTCTTTGGAAGGTGAAACTCTATCAAGAGAGGTCCCAATAGCAAAAAAATTGTTTTCGCAAATAAAAACGATAGGTAGTTTCCATGCAGAAGCGGCATTGAGAGATTCGTGAAAAGCACCAGCGTTCGTTGCACCATCACCAAAGAAAGTAGTTACCACACAATCTTCGTCTTTATACTGTAATGCCATCCCAACGCCTATAGCAATAGGTAATCCTCCGGCAACGATAGCATATCCGCCGAGGAATCGAAGTTTGTTGTCAAATAAGTGCATAGAGCCACCTTTGCCCTTGTTTATTCCGGTAATTCGGCCGAACAGCTCAGCCATGACCACATTGGGGTTTGCTCCTTTGGCGAGATAGTGCCCATGATCACGGTAGGTACTGATTACATAATCACGTTCATGTAGTGATGAGATAGCACCTGTAGCAACGGCTTCCTCCCCTATATAGAGATGTGTGAAACCCGTTATTTTGCCTCGCGCATACATCTCTGCAACCTTTTCTTCAAACCTTCTAATAAGAAACATTATGCGATAGAGACGAACTAACTCATCATCAGCAATGTTGCGTGCCTTAACCATTATT
>CBDTTR010000169.1:0-5429 GCA_965363405.1 uncultured bacterium
AGCAGGATGAAAATTATTGACAATTATGTTTTTTTAAGGTAGTTTCTCACCTTGCGACCAGGCGTCATTTTTAATCTTAAAACATTGCGGTTTGTTTGAAAAGCTTAAGTAAGTGCTTCTCTTAGTGATTTTACGTTAAACAACAAAGAGAAAAGGAAAGAATTTAAAAAGGAGAATTTACTATGCAGAAAAAGTACTTGTTATTTGCACCAGGTCCCAGTCCTGTTCCTCCGAAAGTTTTACTGGCGATGGCGGAGCCTATTATTCATCACAGAGCCCCTGCTTATGTAAAGGTGCTAGAAGAGGTAAGGGAAGGTTTGAAATACCTTTTTCAAACGAAAAATGAGGTGCTTGTACTTGCCAGCTCTGGAACAGGTGCCATGGAGGGTGCAGTCGTTAATACGCTCTGTGCAGAAGATAAGGCACTGGTGGTTCAGAGCGGTAAATTTGGTGAACGATGGGCGCAGATCTGTAATGCTTATGGTGTTCATGCAAAGATCATTCATGTGGAGTGGGGGAAAGCAGTCGATCCTGATCTTATAAAGAAGGCTTTGGAAGTTGAGCCTTCAATAAAGGCAGTATTTATGCAGGCCAGTGAAACCTCTACCGGGGTTATGCATCCTGTTAAAGAAATTGCTGAAATTGTTAAAAATTGTGAGAATACTATTCTGGTGGTGGATGCCATAACCGGCATCGGAGTCTTTGATCTTCCTACTGACAAGTGGAATTTAGACATAGTGGTGGGAGGTTCGCAGAAGGCGTTAATGCTTCCACCAGGTCTTGCCTTTGCTGCACTCAGTGATAAGGCGATAAGTTTTGTAGAAAAATCCACCTTGCCCAAGTATTACTTTAATTTCAAAAAGGAACTGAAAAGCATAAAGGATAATCAGAGTGCATATACTCCAGCAGTTTCGCTGGTGGTAGGATTGAGAGAAGTTCTGCGCCAGATTAAAGAGGAAGGGCTGGAGAATGTGTTTGCCAGGACAGACAGGATTGCCCGGGCAACACGAGAAGCAATGAAGGCACTGGGATTGAAGCTCTTTGCGCCTGATTCACCCAGCAATGCGTTAACAGCAGTGATAGCACCTGATGGTGTTGATGGGCAGAAGGTAGTGAAAGTTTTGCGCGAGAAGCACAACATCACCATTGCAGGTGGCCAGGACCAGGCCAAGGGTAAAATCTTCAGGATTGCCCATTTTGGGTATATGGATACCTATGATATTGTCACAGTCGTTTCTGCAGTGGAGTTAACCTTAAAAGAATTGGGGTATGCAGTTGAACTGGGAAAGGGCGTCAAGGCGGCATTAGAGGTGCTTGGCTAGTATCTGAACGAAAACACAATTTCATCTCTTGGAAATCCGAAGCACGAAGCACGAAACTCGAAACAATAACCAAAATTCAAATGTTCAAATGACTAAAACCTTGAAAGTTCTGTGTATCGTTTATAACATTCTGTCATTTGATATTCTAATTTGTTTCGAATTTCGAAATTCGATATTCGGATTTTTGCCTGAACAAAACTTTCCGTTTGGGCGCTAGTTAGGAAAAGGAGGTTTTTCTATGAAGGTTTTAGTGAGCGATAAGTTATCACCAACGGGGGTAGAGATATTCGAGAAGGCTAAAGGCATTGAGGTTGATGTCAAAACCAACCTCTCCCCTGAGGAATTGAAGGCGATTATTGGAGAATATGACGGGTTGGTGGTAAGAAGTGCTACCAAGGTAAAAGCCGATATCATAGAAGCTGCTGACAAGCTGAAGGTGATAGGTCGTGCCGGTAGCGGATTGGATAATGTTGATCTCCCGGCGGCCAGCAAGAAAGGTATTGTCGTAATGAATACGCCCGGAGGCAATACCATTACCACTGCCGAACATGCGATTTCCATGATGCTTGCACTCTCTCGCAAGATTCCTCAGGCCACTGCTTCAATGAAGAGTAAAAAGTGGGAGAAGAGCAAATTTATGGGATCAGAGATATATAACAAGACTCTCGGCATCATGGGGATAGGAAGCATAGGAAGTGTAGTTGCTGACAGGGCAAGGGGACTTAAGATGAATGTTCTTGCCCATGATCCTTTCCTCTCCCCGGAGAGAGCTGAAAAACTGGGAGTGGAGTTGGTAAACTTAGACGATCTATTGAAGCGTTCGGATTATATTACCATCCATGTTCCCAAGAGCAAGGAGACCACCAATCTTGTTAATAAAGAGCTTTTTTCAAAGATGAAGGATGGTGTATTTTTGATTAATTGTGCACGGGGTGGTATTGTCAACGAAAAGGATTTGTGTGATGCCATAAAGGGTGGCAAGGTGGCTGGAGCTGCTCTTGATGTTTTTGAGAAAGAACCGCCGGATAGTGACAATCCGCTGCTCGATCTTGATGAAGTAATATGCACTCCTCATCTGGGTGCGTCAACCGAAGAGGCACAGGAGAAGGTTGCAGTGGCTATAGCTGAACAGATGGTGGATTATTTATTGAATGGTACCATCATGAATGCTGCGAATGTACCATCCGTTAATAGCGAGATACTGGCAACTATTAGACCCTATCTTGATCTTGCAGAACGGCTGGGTAGTTTCCAGGGACAGGTTATATCTGGTGGATTGGAGCAGGTATCTATTGAATACAGTGGTGAGGCAGCAGCTTTAGAAATAGCCCCCATTACGGTTTCTTTATTAAAGGGACTGCTTTATTCCATACTAAAGGAAGATGTGAATTATGTAAATGCTCCTGTTATCGCGAAAGAGAGGGGGATTAAGGTAATTGAATCTACCACCAGCGATTCTGAAGACTTTACAAGTCTCATTACTCTTAAGGTGAAGACGAGCAAAGAGGAGAGGTTAGTTGCCGGGACTATCTTTGGAAAGAGCGATCCATGGATTGTGCAGGTTGATCAGTTTAGAATAGAAGCGGTACCGGATAAGTATATGCTTTTATTCCACACTCATGATCGCCCTGGGGTTATTGGTAATATTGGGACAAGCCTGGCTAAATATAGTATTAATATATCCAGGATGCAATTTGGTCGGGAAAAAGTGGAGGGGAAGTCTTTACTTCTGCTGAGTACTGATGGACCAGTTTCAAGTGAGATTGCAGAACAGTTGAAAGGATTGCCTCACGTTATCTCCCTTGATTCAATTGAGATATGATGTGCTAGATGCATTTATTAATTGCGCATTATTGCAAGTTATCTAAAGTGAACTAAAGTTTTTGAATTTAGCCCTTTGTTTAGGATTTTAATTACGCAATCCGAAATCAGGAATCCGCAATCGCCTGGTCCAGTATCAAGAAACCAGTATCCAGTATCTTTTGAATTACACAAACCGTCTGATGTACACTTAATCATTTGTTAAACAAGGAAATTCTGGAACGTAAATTATGGGAAATGTAATTGTTGTGGGTACACAGTGGGGTGATGAGGGTAAGGGGAAGCTTGTGGATCTTCTCACAGAATTTGCCCATGTTATTGTGCGGTTTCAGGGAGGTAGTAATGCCGGCCACACTGTCGTAGTTGGGGAAAATAAATTTATCTTCCACCAGCTTCCTTCTGGGATTTTGCATGATCAAAAGCGTTGTATCATTGGTGGTGGTGTTGTAATAGATCCCACAACCCTGCTTGAAGAGATAGAAGATATAAAAACAAAAGGCTTTTTTAAAAGTGACGATGCATTGTTGATTAGTGAAAAGGCTCACATTGTTATGCCTTACCATAAGCGCATAGATCTGGCTCGTGAGAGGAAGAGGGGAGCAAATAAAATTGGGACTACTGGAAGAGGCATTGGCCCTGCCTATGAGGACAAGGTGTCCCGTGTGGGAATTAGATTGGTTGATCTGGTTGAAGAGGAGACATTTCGGGATAAGTTGGAGAGAAATTTGGAAGAAAAAAACTTCTACCTGGTTAACTATCTTCAAGATGAGGCCTTTTCCTTTCAGGAAATGTATGATCAATACAGGGAACTGGGTGAGAAGATCAGTTGCTATATGGCAAATACATCTCGTGTCATTGATCAGGAGATCCAAGAAGGGAAAGATGTTCTCTTTGAAGGGGCTCAGGGTACTCTATTAGATGTGGATCATGGTACTTATCCTTACGTGACATCCTCTAATACTGTGGCAGGTGCAGCCTGTGTGGGTTCTGGTGTGGGTCCTGTGAAAATTGACAGGGTAATGGGGGTTACAAAAGCATACACTACCAGAGTGGGTGCTGGTCCTTTTCCAACAGAGCTGAAAGATGAAGTGGGTAATCATTTGCGGGAGAAGGGTGGGGAATATGGAGCAACTACTGGACGACCTAGAAGGTGCGGTTGGTTTGACGCTGTAGTTGTCAGGCATTCATCGAGACTCAATGGTTTAACAGATATAGCTATAACCAAGCTTGATGTTCTTAAGGGGTTAAAGAAGATCAAGATATGTACAGCATATAAGTTCAAAGGTAAAAAGATACAGGAATTTCCAGCCAGCTTACGGATTCAAAAGGAGTGTGATCCTGTGTATGAGGAAGTAAAAGGCTGGGAAGAAGATATAAGGTTGGTAAAAGACTTAAACGATCTGCCGCCGAATGCTCAGAAATATATAAAATTGATCGAACAGCTCGTAGGAGTTGAAGTCTGCATGGTTTCCCTTGGGAATGAGCGTGGTCAGACATTGATGTTCGAGAATCCTTTCCATCGGTAAGAAAAGAATTAAGGTATAACAATATCGTCTAACAGCATTTCATATAAGCCTCTGCCCGGAGGCTTTTTCTATTTGAGAAACTGCGGCTCACCTTCTATAGGGAATCCTCCATCAGCAAGAGCTTTCCCCATTGTTTCTACGTTGGTTTTTTCATTGTAAAATGTTACGATAGCTGTGTGATTTTTAGGATCGGTATCAACTTTTGAAACTCCATCGATACCTTTCAGGATAGAACCTACCCTGTCAGCTGTCTTCGCTCATACACATCCTGGAACAGTGAGCTTCACTTTTTTTTCAGTTGCGAGCGAAGATTGGCAAGATATGAAAACAAAAAAAGCAGACAGTAAAACGACGAATATAACCTTGCTCCTTCCCATAACATCCCCCTTTCTATTAAGTTAGATTAATAAGCGTTTTTTACTCCTTAAAACACGAAACCCCAATAGAATCCCTGTTAAGTACACTTTTTATATTGACTAGCTCTGGAAGTCAAGCCTTTACTCGTTATGCCTAATCAAATAGAAGGCAGGGTGGGGCAGATTGATTTAGATTAATAATGACTTGACGGAGGTTTTCAAAAGTTGTATATAGTATCTTTATTATGACGGTGGGCCGCTAGCTCAGTTGGTAGAGCAACGGACTTTTAATCCGTAGGTCGTGGGTTCGATCCCCGCGCGGCTCACCAATAAAAACAGCCACTTACAAATTTATAAGTGGCTTTTATTTTTTCCACGTGCCATACACGTGCCATAGAAATTCC
>CBDTTR010000170.1:0-5419 GCA_965363405.1 uncultured bacterium
CCGTCAATTACCTCTTTAAAAGCAGGTAATGGTTTTGCACCCACCAGTTTTTTGCCATTAATAAAAAAGGTGGGCGTCCCTCTTACCCCAGCACTTTTTGCCAACTTCATATCGCTATCTATTACCTTTTTATATTTGTGAGTCTCTATATCACTATTAAAAGCACTCATATCAAGGTTTAACTCTTTAGCGTATCCCTTTAGAGTATCGATATTTATTCGTTTTTGATTTGTGAATATCTTATCGTGCATCTCCCAGAACTTACCCTGAGCATCTGCTGCCAGAGCAGCTTCTGCAGCTATCATAGCCTCTTTGTGAAAACCAAGTGGGAAATTCTTAAATGCCAACTTTATCTGGTTTGGATATGCATCCATAACCTGTTCTGTGGTAGATGTTCCCCTCTTAGAAAAAGGACATTGAAAATCGTTAAACACAACTATGGTAATAGGTGCATCTTTTGGTCCCTTAAAGGGTGCCTCTCCAACCGGAATATTATATATTTTATTGGGATCCTCAGCTTTTCTCTTCTTTTGCGCCTTTCCTTCTTTCACATTTTTCCCCCATTTGGAGGGGATTTCCTTCCCGCTTAATTCATCATCTATTACTTTAACAAAACTATCTAAAGGTTTAGCTCCGCTTAAATATCTCCCATTAACAAAAAATGCAGGGGTACCCGTAGCACCAATCTTTACCGCTTGCTGTGCCTCTCTATCCACCTGAGGTTTATATCTATGATCACCTAAGCTAACTTTGAACTGCTCAACATCAAGACCCAGCTCTTTAGCATATTCTAATAAATCATCTTCCTTTAGTTTTTTCTGGTTTTCAAAAATGATACCGTGCATCTCCCAGAACATCCCCTGCTCTCCAGCAGCCAAAGAGGCTTCAGATGCTAATGCAGCATCCTTATGAAATGCTAGTGGGTGTTGTTTAAAAACATGTTTTACATCATTTGGATATTTCTCGAGTATCTTTTCTAAAGTTGGTTGTACCCTTTTGGAGAAAGGACACTGATAATCGCTGAATTCAATGATGGTTACCTTTGCATCCTGAGGCCCTCTGGAGGGTGAATCACCAACCTCAACCCGATAACGAGTAATCTTCTTTGACTCTTTCTCCTGAAGTATCTTTATGATTTCACCTTCAGTCTTTCCCGCACGAAAGAGGGGAACAATCTCTTGCATCATGCTTTTTGCAGCCTCTTGTTGATCGGCCGTCATTCCCGTAGCATCTATTGAAATCGCCTTATCGGGTGATGTTTTTGTATCCCCTCCCAATTTGGTGACTTTTACTGTTTCACAACTCAGAAAAAAAGCAATTGCTACCCATACAAATATTAATTTTTTGCTCATCTTTTTACCATCCTTTCCTTTAAAGATTGAGTTATTATACTTACATTCTTGAATTGGTAAACAGCATAATTTATGTTTGAAGGTTTAGTTTGTGCCATAAATAACAATATTTTGCAATATTTATTTTACAAGATCATCCATCATCCTGCATCTTGTATCCTGTATCCAGTATCTTCTGTTTTAAATCTCACATCCCATATCGCACATCGCAAATCCCTCAGTTCCGCAATCCGAAATCCGCATTCGCATAATCCAGCATCATTTGATTTAGTGCGCCCTCCCCTTTGCATCATTTTCGCATTTTTTCAGTTCTTCTATAAAATTTCCTACAATCCCCAAGAGAGGGTCTTTCGGCAATACATCACCAGCAATGACGTATGCCTGCATCACTCTCATCACCCTATTAAATTCTTCTGATTTTCCTCTTTTGCATACTCTGAACAATGGACAAAACTCACATCTGTCTTTATACTCAAGACATAAAAAAAGTGGTACTACAGCAGCCTGCAATACTTCAGAAAAGTGTCCTATACTAAAAGCTGATCCTAAAAACTCATAAATGCGAGTCCATTTCTCAACTGTTAGTTCAAGAGAATCTTCACCCCCGCTATATCTTTTTTCCATCTCCTTAAAATCCATTAATTTCTTCATTTAGTAAACCCCATCATAATTAGAGTTAATTTGTCTGCGCATAATTTGTACAAATTCAACCCAACGCTTCATAGTAAAAGCCTGGTACTGTGTCTGATTCTTAATATTTTTCCACAGAGAAGCGACAAGCCATCTCTTGTAAAGCTGGCTTTCACCTAAAGCATCAAACAACTCTTTTTTTAAAGCCTGGCATGAATCATCACTTTTCCATTCTCCCTCTAATGGAGCATCTTTCCAATAAGAAAGAAGCAGGGAAAGATATTTACTGGTTAATTGTCTCCTTCCACTCACCTTGCTATCTTTTGGCGGAAGGCATCCTCTCCATTTGAGACATCCAATACTCCCGATCAATATTTCAAGTCTCCGAATAAATTTAAAGTGACAGGGTGGTTCTGCTCCGCCAACCTCACAAAGAAAATCATACGCCCTTCCTCCTAACCTGTTTACTATCTCGCTTTCCAGTTTCCTCATCTTTGAACTCCCACCATTTGGCAAGTCTAACGCATGACATGGATGCATATTAACAGATTTTCCCTCACTGTCTGATCCAAAAAACGAACAGTCAATATGACGACTTATTAATCCAATTAACGTTCTTTCAACAAGCAGTTCCTTCAGTTCTTCCTTTTGCCCCAGCATGTCAAAAACTTTAAGCTCAATATCTTCTTTCGTTTTACTATCTTTAAGTGATACTTCCTTTTCATCTCCACCTTTTCCAAGCCACTTCTTCAAGGCAAGTGCATATTCAGTGAGTTCATCACGTTTATCAGTCCCAACCTGATAATGGCATCTGCTCATAGTATGTCCACTGCCGCCTATCGCTTTGCAGATGAGGTGGACACGTGCTGGATAATCATACCTCCAGATGCAGCAGAAATCTACCATGGTCCTGAGATCCAGTATCTCAGTTTGCAAATTACCTAAATGTGATTCCATTTCATTAATTTCCTGAATCTCTTTATCCGAACTCCCCCAGCCATGGCCTTCCAGATTCTCATCATGAAAATAGTGATCGTTTGATTTCTTAGTTCCACACAATAGGTGATAAACATGCCGATACGGAATTCCTTTTCCTTCTAAAAAATTAAATTCTTGTTTATTCATAGCTGAAACAAACCCTTTCCTTTTCAGTTAAATCTAGTCATTCGCCAGACAGTATGATATATGATGTTTTTAAAAATTATTCATGGTTCTAAATATCTAGCGTATCTTCGCCTCAAACCAACGAGGCTTCGCGATACTAGATACTGGATAAAATAAAATCAATCTTACTCTGTTTTAGATTTGGGGTTTCGGATTCTAATTCCGCAATCTGCAATCTGCAATCCGCAATCGTTTAATCAAGAAACCAGTATCCAGGATCATTTTATTATTGCGACACACATCACTTTGCGTAAGTGTATCCCTAAAAAAACTTGCCCCATTTGTTAAGTTTTTGGACTATAATAGACGGATAGATAATGCATAACAAATATTCTAGATTATCACAACCATAAAATTTAAAAAGGAATCGGGTAATTCAGGAATTTAGATATTTAAGAATTGGTTTACTGGATGCCATCTACAAGATACTTGGTACTGGATACTATTGTGAACGACAAAAATAAAATGTCTTTGCGAGGAGCATAGCGACGAAGCAATCCCCACACACGACTTTAAAATTAGATTGCTTCACTTCGTTCGCAATGACAGTTCTTTACTGTAAACATATTTAATGCCTCATTAATATCTCAACTTGTCCTTGGATGGCGAAATGGAATTACATGATATTATATATCGCATCAGTTCTCTTATCGCACTCCCTTATATATTTCTCTTAATAGTAACCGGTGTATTTCTCACAATAGGGCTAAGATTTTTACCGATCCGCAAACTTCCTCACACCTTAAAACAGCTACTTAAAGGAAGGAAACCTGGAACTGCTCCTGGTGATATAACTCCTTTTCAAGCCCTTACCACTGAACTATCAGCTACTATTGGCACAGGCAACATTGCAGGAGTAGCCACTGCTATTTTCATGGGGGGACCTGGTGCAATCTTCTGGATGTGGGTCTGCGCCGTTTTTGGAATGGCAACTAAATTCTGCGAATCATTTCTGGCAGTTAAATACAGACATGTATTGGAAGACGGCACCATTTCTGGTGGGCCTATGTGGTATATCTCAAAGGGGTTGCACATCAAGTGGCTGGCGTGGTTCTTTGCTTTTTTTGGAGCCATATCTGCTTTTGGTATCGGGAATATGGCACAATCCAATTCAGTAGCTCTTGTATTACGCAAATGTTGGGAGATTCCCGAAGTAGTCACTGGAATCTCCCTGGCTATTCTTGCCGCTTTAGTCATTATCGGTGGAATAAAGAGGATAGGCAGGGTTACAGAAGTGATGGTTCCTTTTATGTCTCTAATTTATATAGGAGGTGCATTTCTAATATTAATTTTTAATGTAACGAAAATAGATGACGTATTCTCACTGATCATTACTCATGCATTTACACCTGTTGCCGCCAGTGGTGGATTTGCTGGTGCTGTTGTGTCACAAGCTATCCGTTATGGGGTTACAAGGGGAGTGTTTTCCAATGAAGCCGGGTTAGGGAGCACACCAATAGCACATGCTGCTGCTAAAACAGACAGTCCTTTAAACCAGGGGTTTATCTCCATGTCCGGTGTATTTTTTGACACCATTGTTATATGTTCCATGACTGCTTTTGTTATTCTCCTTTTTCCTGAAGCCTGGTCTAGTGGTGAAAATAGTTCTTCACTTACCTCATTAGCTTTTAACTTAGGCTTACCTGGACTTGGGAAACACATCGTTACTTTATGCCTGGCTATTTTTGCATTTTCGACCATCATTGGCTGGTCATATTATGGAGAAAAGTGTATTCAATATATATTTGGGTTTTCAGCAAGATCTCCTTACCGTTTGATCTATTGTATCTTTATTGCCATAGGAGCAACTATTGAAGTTAATCTTGTCTGGGATCTTTCAGACATCCTGAATGCCTCCATGGCAATTCCTAACCTGATTGCACTTTTGGCCTTAAGCAGTAGTGTTTTTAGAGAGGTTGGAAAGTAAACTGCAAAGTTCACCCTGTTAGACCATTAGTTTAGATTGTATCTTAAACAATTTATATTTGAAAGTGTTGTGTAGAAGTTCCCTGTATCCTTTCTAACAGGGCAGGCGAAGAAACGCTAAAAGTAAAAAAGGATTCTGGATTTTAATTCCGCAATCCAAATTCCGCAATCGTCTAATCCAGTTTCTTCTGTTTTAAATCTCACATCCCATATCGCACATCGCAAATCCCATATCCTTCGATTCCAAAATCCACAATCCGAAATCCGCAATTGCTTAATTCCAAAATCCGCAATCCGAAATCAGAAATCCGCATTCCTTTAAATCCACCCTCTCGATTCTGCAACGT
>CBDTTR010000171.1:0-5370 GCA_965363405.1 uncultured bacterium
GTGTGCTTGGTTATGGAGGAGTTTTATGCATATAACGATTGATGGAAAAGAACTAGCGTTTGAATCCGGACAAACCATTTATGAGGTGGCAAAGGGAAACGGCATTTTTATACCGGTTCTCTGTCATCACGAACATATAAAGCCAGTCGGTGCGTGCAGGGTATGCGTTGTTGAAGTTGAGAGGGCACGGACACTTGTCGCTTCATGCGCCATGCCTGCAGAAGACGGCATGGTTGTATACACCCATACAGACCGCGTGTTACGATCCCGGAAACTCACCGTTGAACTGCTGATTTCTGAAGGTCATCACAATTGCATGACCTGCGAGAGTAACGGGAACTGCATACTTCAGGATCTGGCATATTCCATGGGTATAGAAATGCCCAGATTCAAGGAGCCAGAAGAGTTAAAGCCTCTTGAAGATGCAAATGAGATGATCGTAAGGGATATGAACAAATGTGTGCTGTGCGGTCTATGTGTTCGGGCATGCAATGAGGTGCAGGTAAATAATGTTATCGACTACACAGGAAGGGGTCCCACCGCCACAGTCGGTGCTCCATTTGGGCTGTGCTATGAGGATTCGGATTGTGTGTTTTGTGGCGAGTGCTTGAGAGTGTGCCCGGTGGGTGCGTTGTTTGAGAAGCAAGGCCGCTTTAAGGGAAGGGGCGATGAACTGGAAAGGGTGAGGACGACCTGTGCGTATTGTGGTGTGGGTTGTCAACTGGATATGAATATGAAGGATGGTAAAATAGTTAAAGTGACCACTCCCAGAGAAGGTGCCCCTCCACCCAATTTGGGGAGTCTCTGCATAAAAGGACGCTTTGGATATGACTTTGTTGACCATGCGGACAGGCTTACAAAACCACTCATCAGGAAAAACGGAGAGCTGAAGGAGGCAAGCTGGGATGAGGCTGCTTCCTATGTTGCGGAAAAGCTCCATGCCATAAAACGCGATCATGGCCCAGATGCCATTGCGGGACTCGCATCTGCCCGGTGTACCAATGAAGAGAATTACCTGTTTCAGAAGTTTTTTAGGGCCGTTATAGGCACAAACAATGTGGATCACTGCGCGCGACTCTGACACAGTTCCACGGTGGCCGGTCTGGCCGCTGCATTCGGATCCGGTGCGATGACCAACTCGATAGCAGATCTTTACGAGTCGGAATGCTACCTGATAACAGGAACCAACACCACAGAGAATCACCCTGTGATTGCCACCTTTGTAAAGAGGGCCGTGACTCAGCGGGGCGCTAAATTGATCCTTGTCGACCCCAGGGAAATCGGCCTTGCCAGGTTTGCTACGGTTTGGCTCAGGCAGAATCCCGGTACGGATATAGCCTGGATCAACGGCTTCATAAATATTATTATCAACGAGGGCTTGGCGGATGATAAATTTATTGCTGAGCGCACCGAGAATTTTAATGCTGTAAAAGAAGCTGTTAGGAAATACACACCGGAGCATGTTGAATCCATAACGGGTATACCAAGAGACGACCTTGTCAAGGCAGCCAGGATGTATGCAGAGGCCGATGCATCAGCCATACTTTATGCTATGGGCATTACCCAACACATCACGGGTACGGACAACGTGAAATCCCTGGCGAACCTGGCTATGCTAACCGGTAATATTGGCAGACCAGGCACAGGCGTGAATCCGTTGAGGGGTCAGAACAATGTGCAGGGGGCATGTGATATGGCATGTCTGCCAGGCAACCTTCCTGGATATCGCAAGGTCGGTGATGATGCGCATAGAAAGCCTTTTGAGGATGCCTGGGGAGTTACACTTCCATCCAAACCCGGACTCACCATCCCCAAAATAATTGATGGGGCGGGCAGTGGCTTGGTAAAAGCGCTGTTTGTTATGGGTGAAAACCCAATGATGTCTGACCCGGATATCGGTCATGTGGAAAAGGCATTAAACAATCTTGAGCTCTTTGTTGTTCAGGATATATTTCTTAATGAAACCGGACGCCTTGCTCATGTGGTGTTACCAACGGCAGGATGGGCAGAAAAGGATGGTACGTACACCAATACGGAAAGGAGAGTTCAACGGATACGCAAGGCTGTAAATGCCCCTGGTGAGGCACTCACTGACTGGGAGGTAATAACCATGCTGGCAAACAAGTTGGGTGCTGGCTGGGATTACAGCAACGTTAAAGAGATTATGGACGAAATAAACGCAGTGACCGCATCCTATAAGGGGATCACGTATGACCGCATTGAAAATATAGGCATTCCCTGGCCATGTCCATCAGTGGATCATCCAGGCACAACGATTCTACACGCCGAAGCATTTACCCGTGGCAAGGGCCTTTTTAGCGTAACCGAACATATACCCCCTGCCGAGCTGCCGGATGATGCGTATCCATTCCTGCTCACAACAGGCAGGATATTGTATCAGTTCCACACGGCTACAATGACCAGACGTTCCAAAGGTCTTGTCTCAAGGACACCCGATGCTTTTGTGGAGATAAACCCTGAGGATGCTGAAAAACTGGAGATCCTCCATGGGGATAAGCTTAAGGTTACCTCTCGGAGAGGAACCATTCTCGTTTCTGCTGATATCACGGAGCGCTGTGACAAAGGGGTTGTCTTTATCCCATTCCATTACAGTGAGGCAGCCGTGAACCGCCTCACCAACACGGCTATCGATCCTGTTGCAAATATACCCGAGTATAAGGTTTGTGCAGTAAGAATAGAAAAAGCATGATAAAGTTATAGATAGCGGGAATTGAAAAAGTTACGTGTTGCGAGTTACCGGTTAAAAATTATAGATTCCAGAGCACGAAACAAAGAGAACGTAGAATTGAGGAATTTAGGAATTGGGGAATTGTGAATTACAAGATATTTGAGGAATTGTGTTTTCCTGTTCTGTTTAATTGTAATGTTCTGCCAGTCCCTAAATTCCTCAATTCCTTAATCCCTTAATTTAATCAATCTTGCATCATGAAACGTTCATTGTGCATTACGATTATACTTGTCCTTGTCTTCTTCCTTAAAGGCTGTGCCGGCAAAGATTTAAAGCCAGACAGCTTTCCCCTTTCCGACGAACCCCCTTCTTTTAAAAATATTACCTCAGGCTTTTATATTCAACCGGGAGACAATTTCGATATTACATTTCACTACAATCCTGAGCTTAATGAAAATGCAGTTGTCAGGCCTGATGGCAGGATCTCTCTGCAACTAATAGATGAGGTTGAAGCAGCAGGACTCACCCCGCTTCAGCTCGAGCAACAGATCAATGAAAAGTACAGCCCTTACTTGAAAAACCCTGAGGTTTCTTTAACTATCAAATCCTTTGGTGGACAGAGGGTTTACGTAGGGGGGCAGGTCAATTCCCCGGGAGTGATCAATCTTAAGGGCCGCACCAGTGTGGTCCAGGCGATCTTTGAAGCAGGAGGTTTTAGAACAGATGCTAAAATGTCAGAGGTTCTTATCATCAGTAGAGGTGCTGATAACAGCCCTGTTGCCAGGAAGGTTGATATTAAAAAGGCATTGAAGAATGAACTTCCCCAGGAAGAGACACTGCTTAAGCCCTACGATGTCGTTTATGTTCCCAAGTCAGCCATTGTCAAGGCAAATGAGTTTGTCTATCATATATACAAATTCGTTCCCCCCAATATCTGGTTCGGTTTCTCATACGAGTTACATAGGCAGTAATAAAAGATCTCAACAAGACCTAATCTATATAAAAAAAAGTAAAAAAACTCTTTTAATTTAACGAAATTTGAGTTAAATATATTTATATTAAGGAATAACTGGAAAGAACATTAATAATTTACAACCAGAACACGGAGCTTCGTGCGATTCGTGGTTCAGGGGGTGAACAAATGTATGATCAATTCTATAATTTTTCGGAAAAACCCTTTAATCCAAATCCTGATCCTAAATTTCTCTACCTGACTCCCAGCCGTCGAGAGGCACTTGCCTCCATGATCTATGGGATTAACGAGAGGAAAGGTTTTATTTCTATCACTGGAGAGGTTGGTACTGGTAAAACCACCCTCATCTATACCCTGCTCAACAATCTTAATGAAAAGGTGAAACCTGTCATTATCCAGCACACCATGATCACCTTTGAGCAGTTATTGAAAAGCATCCTTCTTAAACTCGGGGTTCCCCTTGACGATGAAGACAAAACCTCTCTTTTGCACAAGCTCAATGAGTATCTGGTGCAAGGATTATCTCAAGAAGAAACTCTGGCAATTATTATAGACGAGGCACAGAACCTTCCCATAGACACAATGGAAGAACTCCGTATGCTTTCCAATCTGGAAACTAGCAAACTGAAGCTGGTTCAGATTGTTGTTGTAGGACAGCCAGAGCTGGAGGTAAAGCTTGATTCTGAAGAATTGCGACAGCTCAAGCAACGCATTGGAATAAGGCGCCAAATAATACCTTTAAGTAAAAAAGAGAGCAGAGAATACATTGAGCACCGCTTAAGTCTGGTTGGAAGCAGTAGTTCCAGAGTTTTTACCTCGGAGGCCGTGTCCTTGATTTGTCGATATGCTATGGGGATTCCCCGCACAATCAATATCCTTTGTGACAATGCTTTACTGATTGGCTATAGCATTTCTCAAAAAAAGATTAATGTAAAGATCGTAAAAGAAGTGATTGATGACATGAGAGTGCATATGGCAGAGGGTTTTTCGCCTCCACTCTTGTCACACCTATCCCTTGCCCCTTTTAAGAAGGCTTTTGCATCTAGAAGTTTACCCGTTTACTTCTTCTCCATTATATTCCTGTTATCTATACCTCTACTATTATTAACCAATAAAATATTTATCAAGGGCAATCAATCTCTTAGGACTGCAAAAGTGCAATCTCAGGAAATCCTTCCAAGTCCGCTCCTCCCTGAAACAGTTGTTGACTACTCTCTCCTTTCTCCTGATGTAAAACCTGAAGCTCAAAAAAAGCCCGTTCAAATGAAACTACCTGTTGCTGCAAAAAAATCCCCCACCACAGTAGTGTTTAAAGAGGGGGACAGTCTGTATTCTATTGCTTTAAGCACTTACCGGAAGGCTGATGAAACGATCTTCGACCTCATACTACAGGCCAACCCAGATATCACTGATGTCCGAAGTATTCGCACTGATGAAAAGATTACCTTACCTGTAATTACCACGGAATCTTATATTAGAAAATCTCCTGATGGAAACTACCAACTATACATTGGTACATTTGAGACATTTGAGCTGGCAACTGCATGCTCCGACAAAGCAATCTATTTTGAAAAGAAATCTATTATCGAACCTCACAAATTTTCATCCAAAGATACCTGGCATAGAGTGGCAATAGGTGATTTCAGAAGTAAAGACGAAGCCTTAAAAATGGCAAGCCTTCTCGAAGAGCAGGATATCATCTATGTTT
>CBDTTR010000172.1:0-5356 GCA_965363405.1 uncultured bacterium
ATTACCTTGAAGTCTGCCTTTATCTATTCAGAAGCATTTTCTCAATATGACTTTGGCCAACTCCATCCATTCAAGACTGCCAGGGCAAAAATAGTCAACGAATTATGCCACAGATATAATCTGCTCGACAGGCCCTGGATAGAAATCCTTAAGCCCGAACCTCTATGTGTGGAGAAGCTATCTCTGTTTCACAACAGAGAATACCTGAGATTATTAGATGCTGCCTCTTCCGGCACTTTTGATTTTCAAATGCTGGGTTGCGGGCTGGGGACTGATGAAAATCCTGTCTTTGAAGGGCTCTATAGCATGATTACACTTTCTGCCGGTGCTACCTGTCTTGGAACAGAACTGCTGATCCGACAGGGTTTTACGGTCGCACTTAACGTTTTTGGCGGCTTCCACCACGCTGGCAGAAGTCACGCAGAGGGTTTCTGCTATATCAACGATGCCGGAATAGCTATTTCCTACCTCCTGCAAGAGGGGTTCCGGGTGGCATATATAGACCTGGATGCCCATCACGGAAACGGCATACAGGATGCTTTCCTTAATGATAACCGTGTTTTGAAGATTTCACTTCATGAAAGCGGAAAAACACTTTACCCCTGGTCTGGTTATGAGACAGAAATTGGAGAGGGGGTGGGCAAAGGATACAATGTAAACATACCCTTGCTTCAGGGAACAGATGATGAAACCTATCTCTATGCTTTTTCACATGTGGTACCCCCCCTTATTAAGGCCTTCTCTCCTGATATTGTTGTTGGAGTCTTTGGTGCTGACACTCATCATGCTGATCCTCTCACACATCTGAACATGAGCAACTACTCCCTCCGTGAGGCTGTTAAATCAATCAGAGATTTATCCCCCAAACTGCTGGCACTGGGAGGGGGGGGGTATAACCTTTATACGTCTGCCCGAACCTGGTCACTTCTCTGGGCAGTCATGAATAATATCGAACCTGAGGATACCTTCGCCGGTTTAGTTGGGGGAATGATGTTTGGCCCAGAACTGGAATCGGGCTCTCTGGAAGATGCTCCCCGCTATACAACTGGAGCAGAAAAGGAAAGGACTCAAAAAGAAGTGGAACGGGTAGTAGACTATATTAAAAAGACTGTCTTTCCCCTGCTGGGGGCTTAAATTTTCTCTGTGAACTTTGTGGTTAAATCATTCTGAAAAGGAGGTGTTTTATGCTATTCGCTTTACTGGGGAAATATAATCCTATGATGCTCAAAACGGTTATGCAAAAAGAAAACGAGGTGTTCAGTAACCCGCCCGATGGAATAGAGGTCATTGCCCGGTACTCAATGGTGGGAGAGAGGGGAGGATTTGTCAATATTGTCAAAACTTCCAGTGCCGAATCACTGGGCACTCTTCTCTCTCTCTTTGTAGGACTTGTTCAGTTTGATGTGGTTCCGGTGGTTGACTCCTCGGGTGGCAAGGCAGAAGAGATAATAAAAGGAGCCCTGTGAGACGTTTCTAAACAAAAAAGGGCCCGAATCACTGACCCCTTAAACTGCAAACATAAACCATGCCTTTGTCTATGCCGCATCCTCCAAAGGTTCCTGTTCCACTGCCGCCTGGTGGTTCTCGGCAGCTCTTAATGTTAACGCAACCACAGCACCGGCAATAAGCAGGACACCGGCAAAAATAAAGGACGTGGTGAAATTCCCTGAGCTTGCTTTGAGCATCTGGGATACCCTGCTCATAACGAAACCGCCGACACCCCATGCAGTAAATACAAGACCATAGTTCATGCCGAAATTCTTGAGTCCCCAGAAATCTTTAGTAAATGACGGGAACAGGGAAAGGTTTGTCCCATAGTTAAAACCTATAAAGGTTGCCAGCATCACAAGCACAAAAGCGCTTGCACTGGCAGAACCCATAAATGGAATACAGGCAAACATCAGCACGGACTGGAACAGCATCATCATAACGAGGGTTGCGCTTCTGCCGATTTTGTCTGAGAGAATCCCGGCAACGATGCGCCCAGCGGCATTGCCCACAGCCATAATAGCAACCACTAGGAACGCCGCATCTCCCATGCTCTTCTTGGCCATCCCGGCAACACTACCAATTACCATCAGGCCGGCACCGGCGCCTATGAAATAGACTATCCAGAGTTTCCAGAAAGCAAGTGTTTTCATCATCTCAGATGCTCCCTTCTCGTTTTGCGGAGTTTCTGGCATTGTTCTAACCCCACTGCCTTTCGTGGCAACACCTTCCGGCACATATCCCTGGGGAGGATTGGTAAGCAGAAGGGAAAGGCTACAAACAACAACAAGGAAAGCAACGCCGAAAAACATCATCGCTTGCTGCAGTCCACAAATCCCCAGCAGATATTTTGCCAGTGGTGCAATATAAAGTGAGGCAAGGCCAAACCCTGAAACAACCAGGCCGGCAATCAAACCCGTTTTGGCGGGCGGAAACCACTTAAGCGCAGGTGGCGTAGCTGAAGAATAGCCAAAACCGATACCGGTACCGGCAAGAACTCCAAAGCCAACAACCCATGCGGCATAGCTTGTGGTCTGAGAGATCCAGATAAAACCAAGACCAACCAGGATGCCACCAATAAGGGCAGTGGTTCTCGGTCCTATTTTGTCCTGGCATTTGCCGGCCAGGATCATTGCAAAAGCAAATACAATACAGCAGACGGCATAGGGGTCATTTAAAGATGCAAGCTCCCAGTTAAATGCTCCTTTGCCACCGGTTTCAATTGATTTTGCGATAGCACCCTTGAAGATGCTCCAGGTATAGAGTATGCCAAGAGCAAGGTTAATACCCATACCCGCAAAAGTAACTGTCCAACCTCTGTTCTTAACTTCTGTGTTCGACATTAAAAAACCCCCATTACAATGTAAAACCCTTCCTACTGTTTTCCCTTAATTAAGTCATCAACAACTTTTGGTTCTGCCAGTGTGGAGATGTCTCCCAGGTTGTCCACCTCTCCTGCTGCGATCTTCTTTAAGATTCTTCTCATGATTTTCCCGCTTCGCGTCTTGGGGAGACCATCCGCGTAATGGATCCTATCCGGGGTCGCAATGGGACCAATTTCCTTGCGTACGTGCTTAACCAGTTCCTTCTTTAGTTCATCGCTCTTTTCAACACCACTGTTTAGCGTAACAAATGCATAGATTCCTTGCCCCTTAATTTCATGAGGGAAACCGACTACTGCTGCCTCCGCTACTTTGGGGTGGGAGACCAATGCGCTCTCAACCTCGGCTGTACCCATGCGGTGACCCGATACGTTTATTACATCGTCCAGTCTTCCCATCAGCCAGTAATCACCGTCTTGATCAAGCTTTGCACCATCACCCGTATAGTACTTTCCAGGGAATTGGACAAAGTAGGTCTCTTTAAACCGTTCCTGATCACCATAAACACCCCTCATCATCCCCGGCCAGGGACTCTCAATGCAGAGATATCCGCCCTCATTAACATCGGCAGGACTTCCATCTTCCCTAACCACAATGGGTTTTACCCCCGGGAAGGGTCTGCCAGCAGAGCCCGGTTTAACATCAATAGCACCAGGAAGTGGGGTAATAAGTATGCCTCCTGTTTCCGTCTGCCACCAGGTATCTACAATGGGGCATCGCCCACCGCCAACCATATTGTAGTACCACATCCATGCCTCCGGATTGATGGGTTCTCCAACCGTTCCCAGGATGCGCAAGCTGCTTAAGTCTTTACCTTTTACCCACTCATCACCCTCTTTGGCAATAGCCCTGATAGCGGTAGGGGCGGTATAAAACTGGTTAACCTTATACTTCTCAACAATTTCCCAGAATCGATCATATTTAGGGTAGCTGGGCACCCCTTCAAACATCACGCTGGAAGCTCCATTTGCCAGAGGACCATAAACGATATAGCTGTGCCCTGTAACCCAGCCAATATCCGCCGTGCACCAGAACGTATCCTCTTCCTTATAGTCAAAAACCCATTTAAAGGTCTGGTAGACATAAAGAATATATCCTCCCGTAGTATGTAAAACCCCTTTGGGTTTTCCTGTACTCCCACTTGTATAGAGGATAAAGAGAGGATCCTCAGCGTCCATCTCCTCTGGCTCGCACTGGGTACTGATATCGGAAGCCGCCATCTCCTCGTGCCACCAGACATCCCTTCCCTCTTTCATGGATATATCACTATTAACCCTGTTATAAACAATGCTCGTCTTAATGGTTGGACACTCTTCCAGGGCCTGGTCCACATTTTTTTTGAGACCGATCACTCTACCGGCCCGATAACTCCCATCCGTAGTAATGATAATTGATGACTCGCAGTCTTGAATACGATCTCTTAAGGCCTCTGCGCTAAAACCACCAAAAACAATACTGTGAATAGCCCCTATCCTCGTACAGGCAAGCATGGCAATTGCCAGCTCCGGAACCATGGGCATATAGATCGTAACCCTGTCTCCTTTTTTAACCCCCTTCTTTTTTAGAACATTAGCAAATTTGCACACCTCATCAAGTAATAGCTGATAGGTATAGACCTTGCTTTCCCCTTCGGGCTCTCCTTCCCAGATAATGGCAGCCTTATCCTTTCTGGTCTTCAAGTGCCGGTCAAGACAATTATAGGAGACATTTAGTTTTCCTCCTTTAAACCACTCAATTCTGGCATCTTTAAAATCGCAATCCTGGACCTTGTCCCATTTCTTAAACCAGTGAAGGTCTTCAGCCTTCTCTGCCCAAAATCTCTCTGGATCCTCTATGGATTTTTTATATATCTCATTATACTCCTCAACCCCCTTAATATATGCCGTTTTTTTCAGTTCCTCTGGTACTTTAAAAACCCTTCCCTCTAAACTTAAAGAACTTATGGTTTTGCTTTGTTCGGCCATCTTCAAACCTCCTTTTTATACAAATATTGAGTGAGTGCTCATTCATTAACTGTAGATATTTAACACTTTTTTTCTTTGCTGTCAACCCCCGCTGTCCGAAAAACTCTGTTTTTTTATAAATTACAATTATATTTCAAGGCTTTACAATGCCACAAAAAAAGAGGGGCAAGAATACTGAATGAGCATTCATTCAGTCGCCTGCCCTCTTACGTTGGGTCTCTCTCTTTTGAGATGTTTCTTTACCGCTTAAGACTCTGCGGAAATTATACAGAGGACATCGTCCTTTCTTACGGAAGAGCCGCTGTGGAAGCTAATCTTTTTAATCATGCCGTCGGCTGGTGAGGTAAGCGAGTTCTCCATTTTCATTGCCTCAAGGACAACTACCACATCTCCTGACTTGATCTTATCTCCTTCTTTCACTTTATAGTCAATAATCATTCCCGGCATGGGTGCGCTGACAGCGACCTCCCCCTCTGCCAGGGTTGCAGGTTGGGCCGCCACCTCCCTTGCCTTCTCCTCCGG
>CBDTTR010000173.1:0-5340 GCA_965363405.1 uncultured bacterium
ACATGAGACATACAGAGAAGTGGTGGGAGATCTATTTCGATTTATCTATAGATGAATGCATAGCAACTATCAGAGATGAATCCCTCTTTTTACCTTAAAAAAGTGCGCGAGAAAACCAGAAATACTTTGGACATAGTCTCTAACAATTCAAATCATTGCAGCCGACCTCTTAAAGCAGCGGCTGAATTCAAACGTTAGACACCCAACCAGACAATGATATTAATCTAAAATGAGAGAAAAGAAGATGGAACCCATACTTGAAGACTTAGTTGAAGAAACGTGGGAAGAAGTTGCTGAGTTCACTCCAAATAAGATAAACAAAATAATGCAAAAGGTTGGCAAAGAGCAGTCAGCACTTCTGGCTTTCATGGTAGAATTTACAGAAGAGCTTGATCAGGAAGTTAAGGAACTTGCAATCTATATGTTTTTTAATGTCTATCGGATGTTCCGCAAAGGCTTTGGGGAGAAGATCAAACCAATTTCACCTGATGACATCATCAAGTGTTATGAATCCAATGAAGATCTTATGCAAAGTCTAGAAGGTGCTCATGATAAATTTTATGACAGAATTGCCAGAGTGCAGGTTTCCAGCCAGCCATTTGTTATGAAATATATAGTAGAAACCCTGCTTGAACCACCTGAAGCTGAAGACGCAGTAGAATTAACTGATGAAGACATAGGTTTCCTCTTTTTATTGCTCAAAACAGTGGTTGACATCCTCAACGATAAGAACTAGATTTCCAGGCTGGCGAGCTTTCTCAATCCCAACTTCATAGGCAAGATAAAGGCCAGTACATTCAAGATAAGCGCCATAAAAAGAAGAACAACAATTTCTGTCAATTCTGCTCCTGTCAAAGGAATACTTCTAATCTTCGACATAAAAAAGAGGTAAACTGGACGGGCCTCCAGAATAACTACCAGCCCAATAAATGACACTGCCACAATCATATACATCATACCACCAAAACCCGTTGCAATCTGCGAAACATTCTCTACTTTGAATCGAGGGAAATAAGCACCAAAACCTATACCCAGGCTGGTAATACCAAAGGTCATACCCCCTATAGTAATAGCTGAAAGCCATAGCATAAAATTAGTTGCATTCATTAATATATCAGTAGTGATAATAAGGAATTCCGCTGGAATCAGCAGGAAGAAGAAGTTTAGCCAAAACTTGCTCCATACCAATTTTCGCAGTTCCAGGGGTGAAGACTTGACAATCCAGAAAGATCTCCCTTCCAGGCTGATGCTCGGAAAGGTAAAGCGAACTGCAATTGCAGAAATGACAAAAGCAGCCAAACCAAGGTTGATAAAAGAAAGCAAATTCTCAAGATAAAATGTAGGCATAGGTGATTTCTCTAAAGGAAGTACACTGAAGTTATATATGTATATGACAACGAGAGCACAAATAAGAAACAATTGTGGCCACTGATTAGTATCGCGCAAAAAGATTCTAATATCTTTTAGGACAACAACCCTAATCTGAGAGGGAAAAGGTCTTAGCATTGTTTCTAATACACGATTTACAATCTTTGATCGGGACAACTTAGCTGACTTAGCTTCCTGGGCTTTTGACCACGCATCATAGTATATTCTTTTAAAAACCCACTCCCCCATCACTACAAATGCCAATCCTGTACTCCAAAGCAAGAGTAGAAAGAATCCCCAATCCTCAGGATAACCAAAGAGAAAAGGAGAAATGGCATTGGCAGCCCACTGACTGGGGATAAGCGGTGATGTCGGGGTTTTCAAATTGGAAATATAGTCCATCACCAGGTAGAAGCTCTCTGGATTAACCAACCGCTCCGGTTGAAGAAATCTTATAAATAAGAATACCCCCACAACCAGAAAGATAGACGTAAGCATGATGATATCCTTCAATCGGCGAGCGGGAAAAACATATACTAAAATGAGTATCAGAATAGTTCCCAGAGCAGCAGATAACAGGAGAAAAGGAACGATCACTCCTATAAGAGTAAGATAATATAATAGTGGGGCATTATAGACCAGACCGTAGGCTAAAAAGACGGGAAAACTGAAAAAGAGTACAGTCCACGAACTATTGACTATATTTTCGACAAATCTTCCTGCATAAAGACTTGAAAGAGCTACAGGCGTAGAATTGAGAAGTTGCAGATCGTCCGACAAGAAGTAAGTAGAGAGTGCAGTAATTACATTACTGAAAATTAAAAGAGAAAAGAAGGTGAGAAAGACCATGGAAAGCAGTCTGGAAGCAAGAAGGGCACCAACAACCTCTATGCTGGAAAAATAGCTCAACACCCTAAAAAATATCAAAAAGGTGCCAAGCCAGAAGAGCAAACCGACAGAAAAAAATATGATGAAGCGGAGGAATCTCTTTTTCTCTTCATTCTTTGAAGAATTCTTATAGGAAAGGATTTTTGTTTTAAGAAGAAGAATAATCTCGCGCATGCAACCCACCACCAACCTTTTAAAACTTCAAAGCCTCAACTAACTTTTTAACTTCCTCCCCACCGGTCAGCTTAAAAAAGACAGACTCCAGATTTTTACCATCACTTCCCGTCCTTTCCCTTAACTCTTTCATATTACCTAAAGCAATGATCTTCCCTTCTTGAATAATTGCAATACGGTCACACACTTCTTCTGCTACTTCCAGAGTGTGGGTAGACATGAAAATAGTCCCTCCCTTAGCGCAAAAACCTCTAAATACTTCCTTCACCAACTTGGCACCTTTAGGATCAAGCCCTACCATGGGTTCATCAACTATAATCAATTTGGGTTGATGAACAAAGGCTGATGCCATAACCAGTCGTTGTTTCATACCGTGGGAGAAACTCTCAATCAGTTCATTTCTCCAATCAGTAAGTCCGAAAAGCCCAAAGAGATAATCTATTTTGCCATCAACTCCATTTGGGGAGAAGTTATACAATCCAGCAATAAACTTCAAAAACTCTAAAGCAGTTAATTTCTCATAGAGGAAAGGGCGATCCGGAATAAAACCTATCACCTTTTTAGCTCGATTGGGATGTTCTGATAAATCCCACCCATCAATAACCACCTTTCCACTTGTGGGCTTAATCAACCCTGCCATCATTTTAATGGTAGTGGTTTTCCCTGCTCCATTAGGTCCCAGGAATCCAAATACTTCTCCCGCATCCACCTTGATATTAATACCATCAACTGCAACGAGATTCCCAAATCGTTTGCCAAGCTCTATCAATTGAATCATGTGTAGTTCAAAACCTCCAACTGCAACATTCCTATCAACCTGATGATTTCGAGTTGTTTATCCAACCCCCCTTCTACAAATCGGATATGGGTTGCATCAGCAGGAAGCTGGTTCATGGTAGGATCCACACTAATCCAGCGTCCTACAAAAACATCCGACCACGCATGGTAGTAGAAACTACCCTGATTATAAACAAGCCCTGCACAAAGCTTGCTCGGTATGCCCACTGCTCGACAGAGTGCGACAAAAAGTGTAGCATGCTCATTACAATCACCTACTTTCATTTTTAAAACATCCACTGCGCTTGGGATACTGAGTGTAGGCTTTTTCTCAATCGTCTGATAAACCCACTCATTAATAAGATTAACCACCTCAAGCGCACCCACCTCATTCTTAATAATCTCTCGTGCCTTCTCCACAATCAATTTATCTTCGCTTTGGATAAATACAGACGGCTTAAGGTACTTTGCCTTATCGCTTTTTTGATAAGGAATGTGATAAGGATTCAATCCCGACATCTTTTCCTTGAATATTTCCAAAACATCACCTTTAAGCCTCTGCCTACCCTGAGATAGATCGAACTCTCTAAGGTTAACATTTTTCAATTTCACTTGAAGGTAAGAAGGATTTGAAAGCGTAATTGGCCTGTTAACCGAAATGGCACTGGCAGCAATGATATCCTTTGTTTTTTCACTCCAATTTTCCGTAATAGCATCGGCTTTGCTTTCTTTTACCAAGATCAAACCGAGTGGGCTCTCTTCCTTTATGGTATTGCCTTCCTCGTCAATCCACGATCTTAAAGTGATTCCCTTGAAGGTACTTTTTATTCGGTAACACTCAATTACCTTATCTTCTAAAGAAATCTTCTCCTTTCCTTCCACAACCATATCAATGGGTATACTGCTCATAGTAGAGGGGTCAAATACAGTATGCTTAAACCGCTTGCCCACAGCCAGCCCTTTAGACAATATTAAAGGTTTGAGCGAGTTTGAAAGACATGGCACTTCTTTAAGAGGAATAATATTTTTATTAACGCTCCCCCCGGATAACAGTTCCAGGTGTAATTCATTTCCCCGAACTTCTCCGTTAGCCTTAAAGGTAAAAAGATTTGAAAATAATCTGAATTCAAAAGATTTGAGAGTAAACGTATTATCTACATGAGAAGTAACCTGGGTATCTATTCTCTGCGGAGTTCCCATCACGGTGAGATCCATGATCGCCTGATCAAATATCTTATACCCCTTAAACTCTTTCTTAATCTCAGAAACGGTATAGCCTACCTTATCTTTGCCCCAGTAAATTCCCATCCACTCCTCTTCAGGGCGGAGTTGACTCTCCGCATAGCTGGTCTGGATGTAATCATCACCCGGGATAAAGTATGTCCTTTGGATAAGAATACCCATCATCATTACCCAAAAGACAATGATGATGGGCCGCATCACTCTAAAAAAGCTATTCCTCTTCTCTTCCATAAAAAACCAACCCTGTATTTTTCCCACTGCTCCCTGCTTCCCGAACCCTGGACCCTGTATTTTTTACACACTACTAAAGGGGACAGGAATAAAGGTCACAATAAATACAAGCAATGTAATGGCACCTATCACTTTCCTTCTTCTATCAAGAGGAACATCATGATCCAATGGTGGTGGATGTTTGGCACCTAACAAAACAAGCAGCATGATCGCCCAAACCAACCACGTACTCGACCCCCATATACCCAGCCCCAGCAAAGCAATCAGTGCTACCTTTGATATAACCTTTGTTTTCTCACCAAAAACAGCATAGGCTATATGTCCCCCATCTAACTGCCCAACAGGGATAAGATTTAAAGATGTAACCAGCAATCCAATCCATCCGGCAAAACCCAATGGATGGATAATAACATTATAGTTATCAGGTATATTACCTAAAATAACCTTAGTCAAGAAAGATAAAATAAGAGAGGAGCCTAATGTAAAACCTCCTTCTAAGGAAGGTTCAACGACCACTACCTCTGAAAGCTTCAGGCCTATAATTAAGATGGGAATTGTAACAATAATGCCTGCAAGAGGTCCAGCAGCACCAATATCAAGAAGCACCTTTTTGTCTTGAACAGGAGAACGCATCTTAATGAATGCTCCAAAAGTACCTAT
>CBDTTR010000174.1:0-5325 GCA_965363405.1 uncultured bacterium
AATTGCAGGAATTATTTTACACATTATTGGATCCAAACTGCTCATGAAAAGAGTGGAGTTTGAACTTGAACGATGGGAAGATAACGTATTATAAGAAAATAAAATAGGTTTGGGTTGATCTACGGTTAACCTTTACAAAAATTACCTTTTTAATTTCATGGATTGATCAATAACTTCAACGATACGATCTCAAAAGGATTAACATTCATATATCATATATGCTTTAAAGGAAATTAAAGTATATGACACCCGTTCATTGTAAGGAGGAAACAATGCCAGAACAAAACAATCCTGGATCCGAAATCTTCAGAAAAAGGTTCGAAACATTTAATAAATTGAAAAAGGAAATGGGCGAAGAAAAAGCCTGGGAGAAGATGTTCGAAGGCTATCCGGAAAGACACAAGAAGATGATGGGTCAATTCATAAACAACGACACGTTGGCGGGAGGTTTCACAAAAGCAATCCCTCAGTTTAAAAAAGCTGGTTGGGACATGCAGGTTATTGATATTTCCGATAAAGGAATGGATGCTGTCATCGAAATCCAAAGCGTTTGTCCGGCTCTTAACATATGCAAAGAATATGGTCATGATAAACCATGTTTTTTAGTCTGTGAAATGGATGGCAAAGCAGCCAAAATATCTTTTCCGGATATGAAAGGTGATATTCTATGCCGACAATCAGATGGAGCATGCGTTTGCGTTTTCAAATATGAAAGGAAGGCAAAATAAACGTATACGGTGCAATATGGGTTAAACGTTGTCAAAATAACTGCCAGCAGGTGTTTTTATGAAATCACTACCATAACCCCACCTTTCTTTGTTTGGTGAGAAGGTGGGGATTTTTATTTGCGAAAGGAGGTTAGCATGGTGGTAAAATTTTCCAAAACGACATTAACAGCTTTTGGTTTTTTTGAAATTCTCGCAATACCATTACTCTGTTTACAGTGTGGGCAATACAAGCATATCCCTGAAGCACTTGAAACCATTACAGCAAAAGATGGCACGGTTTGGGAAAGGGTGAGTGAACCAGGCTTTGGCAATGATGAAAATATGGCGGTTGTAGCCATGGAAGAATGCAAGCTTAACAGATTATTATTGGGCCAACCGAAAGATCTTTGCCCCACCCAGACCTCCAATAACCGAATTGGCTCCTTTACTTCCTGATACATATAGCTTATCATTGAATCGTGTAAATGTTTCAAAACTTATGATATGATTATCACCAAAACCATTATCGGTAACCTGCTGCCATGTTTCGCCATCCCTGGTTTTCCAAATCTGAGAGCCTTTAAGGTACTCCATTGTTCCACCCAAAGGAGGTATATATGAAGATACCAATCCACACCATAAGTAATCCTCCGTTGCATAGAGATTAGCAACAATATTTCTATAAAAGTCTATCTTGGTTTTGGCAGACGCACCTTCATTTAATTTTCCATCAAATCCATTGGGGATTCCAGAATTTCCTCCAACACTATAAAACCAACTACCATCTTCAGAACTTCCATTGGGTGTATACAATACTCGTGCTCCCCCAATTGAATTAATTCCTACATACAATCTATCCTTAAAGCATGCAAGGGTCCAGGGCATAAAATTACCCTTAAACATGGTGCATCCCATGCCGTCACCGAACCCGTTTTCATTGGTACCGGTATCATTCTTATCCACATTCGCATCGACAATGAGAGACCATCCGTTTTCTGTAAGCTTTGCCATTCTGGCACAGCGGCCTGCGCTACCCGTGGAACCGGTTCCACCCGAATATAGAACGTCATCACCCGATACCGACGATGAGCATAAGCTCAGTGCGGTAACGATAACAGGCTTTCGGGATTTGGGGAAGGTGGAATCGTTGTGGAAAACATTGAAACTGTTTCTCGGTTGTGTTACAGACCAGTTTTCGCCATCCTCGGTATACCATACCTCCGACCCGTGCTCATAATTGAGCCCTGTTCCGACATACAGTTTATTTTTAAAGATGATCATGCAGTGAAGTGCTCTGTTCCAGTAATCGCCGAATCCATTTTCGTCATGGCCGGTGCCGATCTCATAATTGTCACCAACATGTACGGCTCCGCTGTCATACTCGTATGGCGGAAAAGGATTCTTGTAATGGACACTGCCGCAGATGGTAAACTCCTTCCCAGTTTCACCTGAAAGCTCGTTTTTTTGAATGGTCAGTGTGTCTGCAGTATTGTCAATGATGTCAAAACGCCTGAACATCCCTTCCCCCGAGGTGATCTGCAAGACCCCTCCGGCCCACTGGTTCTTCTGCCATTGTTTAGTTGAATCGGTGATTTGTGCGGTAATGTCGCCGTCATTTGCTTTGCATGATGTAATCGCGGTGATGGTTCCCGATTCTTCGGTATCCTTTTTGTCGGAGATAACCGGTTCCCAAGTATTGCCATCATACCTCCATATCTCACAGCCTGTCGATTTCCGCGTGCCACCCTGAAATCCGGAAGAAAACCCGACGTAGAGTTTCCCCTGAAATACAATCATATCCGAGAAGAGATTATTGATAAAGATATTGCCATAGATCCCGTTGGTCACTCCGTTTGGGAACAAAACCTGTTCCCAGGAATATCCCGCAGTCCTCCACATCTCAGCACCCTGGTTGTCATTTCTAGTCAGCGCATAAAGACGACCTTTGTATTCTTCCATTGCCACCACAGAAAAATTGTCATCGTTTCCGAAACCAGGTTTGCTCACCCTTTCCCATACTGATCCATCTTTAGCTGGTATTTTTTCAAGTGAATCGGGTATATGTAAATATTTGGACTGTCCACACCCCAATAAGACGAATGGCATTGCTGATAAAGCATAGAAACAACAAATCAATACTTTGGTATATAATCTTTTATTCCTCATATTGCCCTCCTTCTTAATTTGTAAAACCCATCATCTCAAAACCGCCAGGTAAGAAAATAAAACCATGTGCAATATTAATTTAACTAAAATCCTCCGGTTTTGACATTTTATTAATATGCATCATTTAATGCACAAACAACATATCCAGTCAATACATTCCCTCACACCCGTTTATCAGTTGCCTTACATTATAACATCACTATCCCCGTTGTATTAATCTCCTACCGAAATGTTGTTATTGACTCACATAATATTATCACCTATACTTTTACCATCAAACAGGGAATTAATAACAAGAATAAGGGAGAGTTGAAATTATGAACAGAAAACAAACATTGGCAACATTATTAGTTGTTTTTTTTGTGTTAGCGGTGGGTTGTTCTCGTGAAACGCATAAAGAACATTATCCAAACGGGAAGTTAAAGTCAGTGCTAAACTACAAAAAAGGTCAGCCTGAAGGTATAGCTTTATACTACTATGAAAACGGAACGTTAAAAGAGCGAGTCAATTATAGAAAAGGTAAGAGGGAACGCACAGGCACTACTTACTATGAAAGTGGCAAGTTAAAGGAAGAAATAAGCTATGTGAATGGGAAGCGGGAAGTCGTTAAGCTCTATAGTGAAAATGGCGAGCTGGTTTCAGAATCTATTTATAAGGGCGGTAAACTAGTTGGCAAAAAGAAGCAAAACGTTGATAACGGCGTCACCCATTAAAAGTTTGTTGTCAAGGAAAAACAAAGGGGTTGTGTCTTCATTCTTGAGATGCGCCGATTAAAATCGGCAAGGTGGTGGGAATGCAAAAGTCCTGCAATGAAAGCTTAGCCAGCTACATTGGCCCCGAGTCATGCGGTAACAGTAGTGACACTGATGCCGAAGCGTTGACAGGAGATCGGGTGTCTACTGGAACTTATGTAACAGCTTTCATAATATTAAGCTTTTACCAACTTTAGGCACTTATCTCATTACCTCACTGCCACTCTCTTGCGGTTCTTAAGACCATTCGTCCCAATAACCACTACTTGTTCTCCGCCGGTCAGACCTTCACTCCCAGTTAGGTATTTAACAAGACAAGAATGACGTCGTAAGATTAATACAAGATGAAACCGATTATTACTGGATTTAAGACAAGATCAGGCATCTGAACTGGGAATTGATTACTGTTTGTCTGGTCTATCGAAACGGTTCCAATCACATCCCGTTGGACATGTTTGCCATGCAAGACACCTGTGATGACAAGAGTGAATAAAAGGCTGATAATAATTAATAGCTTCTTCATTTTTCCGTCCTCCTTATAACCATATTAGTTTTCTTATTTCGTATTATAGATAGGGAATGTGAAGTAATTATGGAAGAGTGGTAAAAAAGTTTAATAAAATGTAAAAAAAGTGTAAATTTTGCAGAAAAAAAGTTGAATTAATGGTAAAAAGAAACCGTGACCCTGCATCCTAACCCCTGATCTCTATAGTAGCCATGAACAAAATACTAATCATAGATGATGACGTAAGGCTGGTGAAAAACGTCGAAACCTACCTGAAAGACTTTGGGTACCATACCGAGGGAGTATTTAATGGTGTAGAGGGGTTAAAAAAGGTAAAATCTTTTCATCCGGATCTGGTGATTCTTGATTTGATGATGCCCGAACTTGATGGAATAGAAGTATGCAGGGAAATCAGAAAAGATAATTCTGTTCCCGTAATCATATTGACTGCCCGTGGAGAGGAATCTGATATCGTGGTCGGACTTGAAGTAGGAGCCGATGACTACCTCACCAAGCCTTTCAGTCTCCGTGAGCTTGCCGCACGAATTAAGGCTAATATCAGACGGACTAGTGAAAGTAAGAGTGTTCCCACATCTAAAGAAAAAACACTCGTCTATGGCAATCTTACCATAGATCCCTTAAAAAGGGAGGTTTATAAAAAAAAGAAGAAGATATATCTGACGAGTACAGAATTTAACCTTCTATGGATACTGGCTTCTCAACCAGGCGTTGTTTTCAGCCGAGACAAACTTCTGGAAGAGGTGAGAAATCGCGAACTTGAGCTTTTTGACCGCTCCATTGATGCACATATCAGCCACCTGCGCAAAAAAATCGAGTATTCTCCCAAAAATCCCCAGCACATAGTGACGGTTTGGGGAACAGGGTACAAGTTTCAGGAGAAGTGAGATGATAGGTTTTCGACGAAGCATCTACTGGAAACTGCTCTTTACCATCCTTATTTGTTTTACCGTATCCTCTTTAGTGGTTGGCAGTATGTTTTTAATCTTTATCCCTCGGGTTGAGATGAATCCCCAAATTAAAAAAGGTCTAATTGAAGAAACACACAAGATTGCAGACCGGATCAACCTTCATCTCCAAAATTCTTCTGCTCCACTTGATAGTATCATAAAAGAAGTTCACGAAAAGGATAATGTAAGTATCAGGGTATTTGATGCTCAGGGCAGCGAGCTTGCTA
>CBDTTR010000175.1:0-5223 GCA_965363405.1 uncultured bacterium
GTATTAGCATGTACTTCCGATATATAAAGTACTGAAGTTTTTAAGGTTGATTCTTATGGAAGCAAAAAACAAAAAACCGGGTTTTGATTTTGATACAAGAGACTACAGAAGGGTTGAGCTACAATACCGTGCTCAATTTACCCTTAAAGAAGAAAATAGAGGTTTGGAAGAATGCACTCTCATTAATATAAATAAAAACCTCAAAGGGATGGGCATAAGATTCCATACATGTAAAGAGATTAAAATAAATTCAATTATAATTATTGATTTATTAACTACTGGTGAATTGGGACCTGTTTGCATTACAGGAATATTAAGGTGGATTAGGCAAGCGGGAAATGATTTTATGGGTGGTATAGAATTAATTGGAAATACCAATAAATTGAAAAGGTTATTACCATGAAAGAAACTTCGCTTGACAGTGAAAAACCATCAACAAGGAATCTCAATAGTTAATAATATTATTATCTAGCCTACGCTAAAACTTACCTGGTTAACCACACTTGCCTTTGGCAGTAATAAGGGCTACTTCTTTTACACATTTCAGACACTCTACGTATAGCGATTGAAGTACTGTCAAAGAAATTTGTATAGATGAAAATCAAATACCCTCAGTAGCCCCCATTAGAAAAGTACTACGGCGCCTAGCCCAGCTAGATATTTAATATCTGACGGTAAATGAATGGTCTGACAATTTGTTGACATACGAGAAAATTTCACCTATACTCATATCATCAACTCTAAACCAGAGGAGGAGTGTACCATGAAGACACGCAGCAATGTGAGAAAATTGTCTCAAGATGAGATTGGGGAGTTTTTAAGTAGCCAAAAAATTGGAACCTTATCGATGAATGACGGTGAAAAGTCATATGCAGTACCCTTGGCCTATTTCTATGATGGTGAACATATCTATTTAACAATTGGTGGTGAAGGCCGGAAAATGGCCTATATCAAGAAAAACCAGAATGTCTGCTTTGTAGTGTGCTGGATTCCGCCGGATTTCGGGATGAATAAAATGTCCTGGAAATCTGTAATATGTGATGGTGTTATTAAGCAGATCACTGATCCCGATGGGCTTAAAAAAGCAGTCCAAACAGGTGAAAAGCACATGGGAATGCCCAAGGGAACCTGGGACAGGTTGCTTGAGATGACGCTGAAAAAACCTGAAGCTTCAAACTTCTGGAGAATAAAGATATCTGAGTCCGGCGGGCAAGGTGTTGAGGAATTCAAGGAAGAGTTTGTGGAATAGATGCAAAAACTTCCCAATCACTGTGGACAGTTAAGGAGTTTTTTCTCCAGAGAAAACACACTTCAACCTGGAATTCCAGTATGGCAGCACTTCTTTTAGCTGCAGGGGCAAATGGGAAAAGGGTTGCATTGCCTCATTCTCGGATATTCATTCATCAGCTCTTAGGTGGTTTCCAGGGTCAGGCATCTGATATTGATATTCATGCTAAGGAGATTTTAAGGATGAGAGAAGAACTCGATTCTATACTGGTAAAGCATACCAATCAGCCCCTGGAAAAGATAAAGAAAGACACTGATAGAGATTTTTCCATGGACGGGCAACAGGCAAAGGAATATGGGATCATCGATGAGGTTATTGCTAAAGCAGAAAAAATCCAGAAGATTGAACCAAAAACAAAAGGTAACTGGGGAAAAAAGGGGGAACGGTGAAAAGAGAAGGTCCTAATAATGGTGATCTACTATGCTCATTTTGTGGAAAGAATGAAGGTGAAATAAAGAAACTGATTGCAGGCCCTTCAGTCTACATTTGTGATGAGTGTATTGAGCTTTGTAATGATATCATGGTAGAAGAAAATGAGAGAGAGGCTACAAGTCGAAAAAAAACGACTATTCCCAAGCCCTGTGAGATTAAGGAGGCTTTAGATGAATATGTCATCGGACAGGAAAGGGCAAAGAAAATTCTATCTGTAGCTGTACACAATCACTACAAGAGGATAGATGCTTCTATTAACCTGGATGGAATAGAACTCCAAAAAAGCAACATCCTGCTTATAGGTCCAACTGGTACGGGAAAGACTTTACTTGCTCAAACGTTGGCTCGTATTCTTAATGTACCTTTTACCATTGCCGATGCTACCAGTTTAACGGAAGCTGGTTATGTGGGGGAGGATGTTGAAAATATTATCTTAAGTTTGCTGCAGGTATGTGATTACAATGTCGAAACTGCCTCTCGAGGCATTGTTTATATAGATGAGATTGACAAGATTACCAGGAAATCAGACACCCCTTCTATCACCCGTGATGTTTCAGGAGAAGGTGTTCAGCAGGCACTACTTAAGATTATTGAGGGAACGATAGCCAATATTCCTCCAAAGGGAGGTAGAAAACATCCCCAGCAGGAATTTCTTCAGGTTGATACCACCAACATTTTATTCATTTGCGGTGGAGCATTTAATGGGTTGGAAACTATTATTCAACAGAGGACTAGTGCAAAAACTATAGGTTTTGGTGCTGATATACGGCAGAAGGATGAGAAGAAAATCGGCGAGATACTTAAAGAGATTCAGCCGGAGGATCTGCTCAAGTATGGGTTGATTCCTGAATTTGTAGGAAGACTTCCGGTAATAGCTACCCTGGATGAGCTTAGCGAAGAGGCCCTGGTGGATATTATGGTCAAACCCAAAAATGCCCTGGTAAAGCAATACACCAAGATTTTTGAATTTGAAAATGTAAAGCTGAAATTTCAGCAGGATGCATTGTGGGCAGTAGCAAAAGAAGCAATTAATCGGAAGTCAGGGGCACGGGCATTAAGAGCGATCCTGGAAGATGCAATGCTAGACATCATGTATGACATCCCTTCCCAGGAAAATATTAAGGAGTGTATTATTAGCGAAGCGGTCATTTTAAAGAGAGAGAAGCCCTTAATTATCTATGAGAGCAAGACAAAATCCGCATAGCAATTAGAAGAAATACAACAGGGGCTAAAATGTGAATGTTTCTCCTGGACAACCAAAACCCCCGATTTATGATACGGCGTCATAGTCATTATAAAAAATAAGGAAACAAAGAAGACAAAGAAACGAAACTATAAAAGATTATACAAAGCAATTTGCGCCGGTTGCGGGAAGGTAGAGATGTTGGAAGTGCCATCACCTGTCGGCAAAAATCTTTTCTGTTTAGATTACTACAAGAAATAAGGAAGCAGGCTATCAAATACCCCTAAAGGAAAACATTGAATATGCCGTATGAGATGAGAGATGTGAAGGAAATGGAAAATACAGATTTGAGGTTAAACCAGTTATGGCTTATGAGCTAAGACAGGAACTAAGGCTAACCCAGCAGCTAGTCATGACACCCCAGCTGCAGTTATCAATAAAGATGTTGCAGTTGTGCAGGCTGGAACTGGTGGATACGATTCAACAGGAGATGGCGGAAAATCCGCTTCTGGAAGAGGCACAGGAATCTGACCATGAAATATCAGAAGAGAACTTAGAAAACGCGGATGAAATTCCTGACAAGCAGCCGGATGCCTTAAAGAAGCTGGAGGACAGTGTAGAATTTGACTGGAGAAGTTATCTGGAAAACTCAGGCCGGGAAAGCTATAGCTCATTTGCTGCTGGAGAAGAAAGAGAACCTTTTGAAGCAAAGCTGACCAGGACGTCAACCCTTGCCGATCATCTGACCTGGCAGCTCCACCTCTCTTCCCTTAACCAGGATGAGCAACAGATAGGTGATCTAATCATTGGCGGCTTAAATCCAGATGGCTATCTTAAGACGTCATTAATCGATATTGCAAAGAACCACCTGCTGGGAAAATGCACAGGGTGGAAGCCAGACAATGCAACTACATTAAACCATATAAACTTGCTCAGTCTCCTGCTTTCATTACAGAAGGCAGGCAGTGTTCTTAGCACAATTCAGGAATTTGACCCTTCGGGAGTGGCTGCCAGAGACCTTAAGGAATGTTTGCTGATACAGATAAAGTTCCTGGGAAAAGAAGGATCCATCCTGGAGAAGATAGTAAAACATCATCTGCCGAATCTGGAGAGGAAAAAGTATCGGGCGATAGCCGTTGACCTCAACATCTCTATTGAAGAAGTCATTGAGGCAGCTAAAGCCATAGGTCAACTGGAACCTAAACCGGGAAGACCATTCAAAGATCATAGGTCTCAATATATCACTCCGGATATTTATGTTTTCAAAACAGATGAGGAATACAAGGTAGTATTAAACGGGGACGGGATGCCCAAGTTGAGGATTAGCAATTTTTATCTAAAAACCCTTTACGATAAAAATTCTTCTTCCAAATCTACTGAGGATTACATCAAGAATAAGATGAACTCTGCAATCTGGCTGATAAAGAGCATCTACCAGCGGGAGAGGACGATAAAGAAAGTGGTGCAAAGCATAATCAAATTCCAGCGGGAGTTCTTTGACCACGGGGCAGCTCATCTAAAGCCACTAAAATTAAGGGATGTTGCTGAGGATATTGAGATGCACGAATCGACAGTCAGCAGAGTTACTACCAATAAGTATGTTCACACCCCGCATGGGATATTTGAACTGAAGTACTTCTTCAACACCGCGATCAGCTCAGTTCAGGGGGAAAGTGTTGCATCGGAAAGTGTAAAGAACAAGATAAAAGAGATTCTTTCCAACGAGGATCCCAAACATCCATACAGTGATCAGAAAATAGCCATTATTTTGAAAGACCAGAACATCACTATGGCCCGAAGAACTGTAGCCAAATACCGAGAGGTATTAGGAATCCTCTCCTCCTCCATGAGAAAGGAGTTTTGCTAAATCCTTGTAATCCCCTTGTCAGAACCATATAAATGGTCCTGCACCACCCATAAAAACCCTTAGAACACAAAATTAAACCCAATTGGTTCTATTTGTCCCAGCTCTATTTTTATCTTCAATGACCACCTCTACTTTAGGCCATTCCTTAAGTTTCATCATATAGATATCTCCACACTTCTAAATACTGCTTTACTTTTCTCTAATTTATGCTATATCTTTACGAAAGATATATACTTATTTGATAAACTTTACGTACTCAACTGAAAGGTTATGGGAATTTTATTGACTATGGGTCACAATTTGGATATTATCCTGGATACTCATGGAAGCTGTTTATAGGAAGGGTTAAATTAACCTACTTTTTCTTGGACAGATAGTAGTGTATAAAAAATGAAGTGTTTTTAACTAAAAAAAGGAGAAAACAATGACACCCTATCTAATTGCTGCTTTAAT
>CBDTTR010000176.1:0-5165 GCA_965363405.1 uncultured bacterium
ACGGGGTCGCAAAGGGAAACTATCGGCACGTGCGTGCCTCTCTTGTTTCACCCTCCGGATGAAACAAAACTACCCGTTGCACGTGTAGTCGTTTGCGACACGATTTTGCTCCTCAACATATCTATGGATATGCAGTCGTCGCAAAATCGCTCCAACTACACGTTTCGCTGTGTTTTTCTGCGCCTCGCTACGATACCTACTGCAAAATCTGGGTTAAATAGTAAGAATGGTGAAATAGTAAAGCCTGCCAAGATCAAACTTGCTGAAATAATTTTACAGATCAGTGACCGGATTGGTCACAGGAAGAGTGTATACTGCAAAAACAGAGAATGTCTGTAGAGAGGAAGAATAGTTATATAAAAAGTGACAAGAGTTAACCTGATGAAAGGAGGTATTATGCTGTCAGCAATTCAAATTGCAGGCTTGTTTGCAGTGCTAATATTATTATGTATCTATTTGAGGATTTTAGAAGGAAGGGAAGAAAAAGAGGGTTTGGGAAAGGCTGACAAAGGCAACTGCCTTGGCAAGTTACAATCTCCTATCCCCGACCCTCACCGATCTGATATTCTATTATTGCAGAAATAATAGCAATAGTCAAGAAAAAAAGAGGGGAGATATTTATCCCCCCCCTTTTTTTTATAGTAAACTACTTTTACTGCCAGCAAGGTCTGCGTCCGCGCATGTTACCCCAATATCCCCCTCCACCGGGACCGAAACTTTGCTCTTGAGAAGGGCCGTAACCTCTCATCCGTCCTGGAGACATATTAGCTCCTGGACCATATCCATAAGGGGGGAGTTGGGAGAGTTGCTCATCAGTCAGGATTTTTCTCATATCCAATTGTTTGCTTAAGCATTTTTGCTGAAGCTTTGATTGTAGGTCGGAGAGTTGTTCCTGTTTTGCCATTACCTCTTCTGTTTTTGGCTGTGATTGTCTAAGGAGTTGATTAAGTTCAATTCTTTTCACTGCTAGGTCACTTCTTAGCTTTGAGGTGTCCATAATAAAGCTTTTTTGAATATCGGTCAGTTTTGCTGACTGTTCTTCAGTGAGATTGGGAACTGAGAAGAATATACAGCCATCTGGTCCCAATCCACATCCTCCCATACCTCTTCCCATGCCGCCTCTCCAGGCCATTGCACTGGAGGTGAGAAGAAAGGTGCTCATAACAGCTATTCCTAGTAGAGTAAGTTTAGATTTTTTCATTGATCACCATCCTTTCTTTCATTAATGTTTTAGTTTGCAACCCCTTTACCTAAATAAACACCGGCTTAAGAAAAAACTTGTGGAAAAAATAAATGCATGTTGTGAGTTACGGGTTTATGATTTTTGAAGCTTTATCTTAATGGTTTCGCAAAAAGTAGGATTTCCCCTCCCTTGGTGGGAGGGGATTAAGGGGGGGGGGAAGATAACGATTTGAGATATTGCTGTTTTCACCCTCACCCCAACCCTCTCCCATCAAGGGAGAGGGAGCATTTTGACTTTTTATGAGGATACCTATCTTAGTTTAAAAATAATCATGAAGATTTGCGGAATTTTAACTTATGCTTTTTAGGAGATTGCCACGCCCTTCGGGCTCGCAATGACAGTAAGGGGTCAGCTTACTAAAATTGTTCACTATTGTTTTTATGCCAGATTGTTTTACAAAATGTGGTAGAAAATAGTTGTTCAGAGTGTTAAGATTCTAGTAATAAAAAGAAGCATAAATTTAGCTTGGATTCGCAATTATCCTAGTTTTCTGCGATTATCTGCATTCCAGTAAGCTTTTCCCCATGTTTTCCAATGGACATAAAGGCTACGATGAAAAGAAATGTTTTATTAGAAGATGATACTTTGCATATTCTCCCTACTTTCTTAAGGGTAGAAGAGGAGGTGGCCTCCGCTCTTAATAAGAACGAATGTGGGGTAGTTTTTGGGAAAAAGATTTTTACCTTCCCTCAATTGATTGAGAGGATATTTGAAGAAATTAAGAGGAATAAAACACTCCTTTCACTACCAGGCCAGTTAGTCCTTATTGAGAAAGTAATAGATACAATTTATAAGGGTAAGGAAGATGGCTATTTTAAACCACTTATCAATTCCAGAACTTTTAGTAATACTTTAATTAATATGATTAACACGTTGAAAGTATATGATATTTCCAGTGTGGCATTTGATGGTATAGTCAAGAGATGGAGGGGTGAAGATAAAGAAAGACTTATGGAGTTGGCCAGTGTCTATCGTTATTACCATGTGAAACTCGAGGAGCTTGAGTTGATCGACCACAATGACATGAATATAGTAGTGAGAGATTTTGTAGCAAATAAAGGTAATGAAATTGCATTCTTAAATGGAGTCCACAATCTTAAGGTAGAAGATATATATGATTTCACACCTGTTCAATTTGATCTCATTATCGCCCTGGCACACAGGGTAGAGCATACCGATGTTATCATTCCTTATGACCATGATCGAGGTGATATCTTTGGCTATGTTGAAAGGACAATCAGGAAATTTGAGAGTCTTTGGGAACTAAATGTAGATATTAGTCTGAATTTTAAGACTCAGCGTGATGACTCACAGGGAAAATTGAGTGGAATAACTAAAAATTATTTTAGAAGTGATGGACATTCATCAGGAATAGAACCAATAAGTATTGACGGTGAACTTGCCTTGATTGAAACCACAGGGATTTATCAGGAAGCAGAGACGATAGGGAAAGAGATCAGTAAACTGCTGGATGAAGGAGTCAAAACAGGTAAGATCGGAGTGTTATTTAAAGACCTCTCTTTATATGGTGAAATGATAGAAGATGTCTTTAATCGTTTTAAGATTCCTCTCTACTTTCGACGAGGCAAACCACTTCTTTCAAGTAATGTAATAAAAACCATCCTGTCCATTTTTGAACTGTTGGACAACAATTTTGAGCGTAATACATTCTTGAAGATTATAAGATCAAATTACATAGATTTCTGGCAAGGAGAAGATTCCCTGGATGGTGGAAAGATGGAATCTTATATCCTCAAGGCTGGAATCATCGACGATAGAGGTAACGGGTGGGACGGGAAGCTAACCAGGCTGACTGAAAGAATAGATAGTAAGATGGAATCCTCTGGTGAAGAGGCTCATAATTCAAATACCCGAGAGGAGAGAGAGGAAGTTAAAAGGCTAAAGAATAGAGTTCTATATATGAAAAGAGATATAGAGGCATTCAGGAAAAAGAACACTGTAAAGGGATTCATTGATATCCTGAAAAGATTGATACAGAACCTGGGAATACCCCGTAAAGTACTGTGTTGTAATGATGAGGATGTTTTAAAAAGGGATATTGCCTCCTTAAAGAAGTTTGATGACATTCTTGATGAGCTGAACAATGTTATTAAGCAATTGGTTTTAGATGATGAAACTATTACCTATGGTTACTTCCGTAACCTGCTTATGAAATTTATGGAGGAAGGCTTTATCCTTTCAGGGCGAGAATTTGTCCATGGAGTAAAAGTTTTAAACCTTTACGAAAGCAGAGGGTTAACCTTTGATTATCTGTTTTTGTGTGGGCTTATAGAGGATTCTTCCCCTGGCAAAATGTGGCAAGATCCTCTTTTTAAAGACGATGAGAAGGCACAATTTAATCATATGGTGGGGAAAAAAGTTTTTCTTCTAATGGAAGAGAAATATGAGGAGGAGCCACTGCTTTTTTATTTAGGATTGTCCTGTGCTCAAAAAAGGCTATATCTTAGTTACAGCCAGGTAGATGCAAAAGGACGAACGGTATTGCCTTCTCTTTACCTGGATGAGGTGATGCGTTTGGTGGATAAGAAAAATGGTTTTGCCACAGGAACTTCCCATGGGTTTATCGTACCTCAACTTAAAGAGTGTTTTGAGAAAGAAGAAATAGAAAATCGGCTTTCTTTCAATATCTGGAAGGCATCTCTTAGCGATGGGGAAAAGAGAGATGACAATGTGATAGAGGAGGAGGTTCTTACAGCTTCACTATTTAACCAATTGATTACTCATGAGCAGTTTAGGAATAGTTTTAAAAAGATTTTTCAATGTGCTGAAGTTGAGAGAATAAGGGAGCAGTTTTTTTTAGAAGAAAATATAGTGAGTAGGAAAAACAAGGCTAGTATTTGGACAGGACTGATTACTAATGAAGAGATAAGAAAGGAGTTGAAGGGATTTTTTGAAGAAGGGAAGGGGCGTTTCTGGAGCCCAACACACTTTGAAAGCTATGTCAGTTGTCCTTTTAGATTTTTTTTGAAGCGGTTACTAAAGGTCTTACCCTTAAAAGTTCCAGAGGAGGAAATTGAGATAGTTGATGAAGGGAACCTCATTCATAAAGTGTTGGAACGGTTTTTTAAAGAGAGAAAAGAAGGAGAACTTCTTCCAGTGACTGGAAGTGAAGAGGAGAAGAACTTTATAAAAAAAGTAGCTGATGAGATATACCAGCAGTGGGAAGAAAAGGAATATATTGGAGATAGAGATCTGTGGGAAATAAGGAAAAAGAGACTCGATCCTCTTTGGGACAGGTTTATCGAGGAGGAATCTAAATACAGGAATGAGGGATTTCTACCAGTCTATTTTGAATTTCTGATCGGGAATTTACTCGGTGATGAGGGTGATAGTGATATGCCACCACTTGTCGTTATGGGTTATGATCGGAAAGAAATCCTGGTAGGTGGGAAGGTTGATCGAGTTGATATTGGCCCAGATAGGGTTAGGGTAATTGACTATAAAAATAGCGGTAATGAACAGTTCTATAGAGATCTGCTTAAAGAGGAAAAGATGGGAGTACAAAGTTTTCAAATTCCTGTTTATTTAGCAGCATTAAAGGAGTTTATGAGTGAACAAAATAAGATCAACTTGATGGAAGGGACGTTCTACCTCTTCAGGAAACCCAAACGGATGAAACCATATGTTGTTGGGAGCTCTGATCATTTCTTTGAGAAAGATTTAAGGGAGAGAATGAAGTTAAGAGAACAGGGAAGGGTAAACCTTTTTAATCAAATATCTGGAATTGTTGAAGGGGCAAAATCTGGTGATTATTCCATTTGTCCAAAGGACTGCAATTTTTGTGAATATGATCATATATGCAGGTTCGTTTCGGTTGATATTGATGAGGGGGAAAAATAGGGGAGAGGGTTCAGGGGTACTGGATTAAACGAATGCGGATTTCTGATTGCGGAATGCGGAA
>CBDTTR010000177.1:0-5148 GCA_965363405.1 uncultured bacterium
GAGGGATTTATCCAGCTATTAAAGGATCGTTTGGATACCCTTCCTCAAGGTGCATCAGTTAAGATTGCGGTATCGGTCCATGGGATGCCCTGGGACTACTTTCCCAACGAAGCCTGGCTCAAGCTCTCACCTGCCTATCGTGATCCCCTGCTTCAGGAGGTAAAAAAACTGCTCTCGAGCTATGATTTCAGTAAAACTGAAGTCGTAGAGTGCCAGGACCATTTTGCTGACCCCATCTGGGACCCGGAAGAGAACTATCTCTCCACCAACCGGGCCTATCTGGAGGGTAAGCGGGATGGTTTTGATTTTGTGGTCCAGCAGCCCATGGAATTTTTTACAGAAAATACTGACACCATGTTCAGCCATGCCCATCATAATTATCATCACTTTCCCGGATATGATATCTACGAAACGATTGACTATCCTGACTGGGATGTCCCCTACACCCGTGAATTTGATCTGGATGGGACCCGTACTATCTATAACGGGGTGCTGATTGGCCCCAAATACCGCCACTATGTTGCCGATTCATTAAGCCAAGCAATTGATTCGATTCTGTCCAAATCGAAAGTACTGCAAGCTAAGAAAAAGTAAGACTATACTACCAATGGATCCCTGCGATAGTGAGGGAGATGGAAGAAGATGATAAATACAAGAAAGATGTGAAGGAAATGCTTGATGGAGTTTTGCCGTTGATTAGGGGGAAAATAGAATAGACACTATCATCATACATACCAATAATCAAACACTATCGTATCTTACAGTAAAATATGTTTGAAGGCAACCGTGGACTTTGGCAAGTAAGGTTGAAAGTTGATTTTTTCAAGGTTTCTTTTGGTATGTCAAACTTTTTGACTCTTCAAGTCTAAATTCCATCTGTTTATTTTAACTCCAGTAAACTTGACATCTTAGCTCACCTATAGTATAAATAACTAGCCTTAAAGGTATGTTCTACGTTGATTTGTCTTAGTTTTCACATTTCTAGACTGAAAATCCTCGTATCCCCCCAGTTCAATTCTGGTTCTCGATACCATACAATCAAGAGGTTATGGCGAATGTAGTGGATCTTTGACCTCTTATATTATTCAAGTCTTGTGATGAAAGATTATGCAAACGGTACTTTCATAGTACTGGTTTATCATAATCTAATTAATTATTAAAATGCTAGTTATGGATTTAAAGAAGGAGTGTGGGTATTTATGGAAATTGGTATTATAGGATTACCACAAACGGGAAAAAAAACGTTATTTAATCTGCTAACTCATGGCACATCAGCTGCTATGCAAGGGCTAGAACGCAGTGCAAAAAGAGCGAATATTGGCCTATCAAAAGTCTATGATGAACGGCTTAATCAACTTGCCGCAAAATACATTCCAAAAGCAGTGACGCCTGCAATTATAAAATATCTCTTGCTCCCCAAACTATCAAAATATTCTGAAGAAAACCGCGAAACATTTACGGCCATTAACACTGTTGATGCCATCTGCCATGTTGTCCGTGCCTTTGATAATGGTGCAGTGTTCCACCTTGATGGAACAGTGGATCCTCTCCGGGATGTCAAGTATGTTCATTCAGAACTACTTCTTGCAGACCTTATTTTTAGCGAAACACGTATTGAGCGACTCAACAAGGACATCAAACGAAAAAATGATTTGACTAAAGAAAAAGAACTGGACCTGATGAAACGTATAGAGGAACACCTTAGCCGTGAAAAACCGCTGCGAGTGATGCCTCTCAATGATGAAGAAAAGAAAATCTTAAATGCTTATCCCTTTCTCACGAGAAAGAATATGATTATTGCACTTAACGTTAATGAAAACGATCTCAAATCAGATGAACTCATGCAACGTGTTGAAGCCTCATGTGTCAATGATGGAATACACTGTATGCAGGTTTCCTTAAAAATTGAGGAGGAACTTGCTGAGATAGAGGATAAAGAAGAGCGGAAGGCATTTTTTGATGAACTTGGTATTAACCGTTCAGCCCTCGAAAAAATTACTCAACTTAGTTATGCTGCACTAAATCGCATCTCATTTTTTACTGTTGGGGAAGATGAAGTGCGAGCATGGACAGTACGCCAAAAAGCGTATGCTCCTCAAGCAGGTGGTGTCATACATTCTGATATTGAACGCGGTTTTATCAGAGCCGAACGTATGCATTTTGATGATCTGATATCTTTTGGCAGTGAACAAAAGGTTAGAGAAGCGGGCAAACTATTACTTAAAGGTAAAGATTATCAAATACAAGACGGTGACATCCTTAACTTCCTGTTTAATGTATAGGATAAAAAGCAAACTGCCTGCCCTTTTCTCCTGGTCTGTAATGATATATCTTTTTCCCCATAAAAGGTAACGTTTTAGGGTTTTTCGACAGTCTCAAATGAAACATTCAAAACCCCACATTCAACCTTTCTCAACATAAAAAATGGTTGGCTTTTTTACTAAAACATGTTAATATGGTGGCATTGTTAAAATAAAAAGGAAACACTCAGGAGATCACAGAATATACCTTAACCCAACTTTATAATAACCAATATAGGCAAATTATGAAAAATTCAAATCGAGATAACAGGTCTAGTGGAGCAGGGGGTGGTAGAAAGTTTCGAGGAACAGATTCTGGAAACAGAAGCTTTGGTAGTAGAGGTGACAACAGAAGATTTGGTGATAGAGATTCTGAAAGACCTTTAAGAATGCACAAGGCAATCTGTAGTGAATGTGGCAAAGAATGTGAGTTACCATTTAAACCAACTGGTGATAAGCCTGTTTTTTGCAGTAATTGTTTTAGGAGCAAGGAAAATTCAAATAGATCTAGTGGAAGGGATTCTAGAAAAAAATTTAATTTCCAGGAAAAACGAATGTACTCGGCAATATGTACTGAGTGTGGAAACAAATGCGAAGTACCATTTCGACCTACTGGTGGAAAACCAATTTACTGTAGCAACTGTTTTGGGAAGGGTGACAACACTGGAGGCAAGAACACTGAACAGTTTAAGGAACAGTTAGAAACATTAAATGCTAAACTCGATAATATTTTAAAGCTCCTAACCTCTATCGTTTCTACTGAAGTGGCTAGAGAGCAAAAGGTAACGAGGAAAACAGGAGTTCCTAAAACCAAAAAAGTAGCTAAACAGCAGACTGAAAGAACGGTATCCCCCAAAAAGACTATTAAGAAAGAGGCGGTAGCTAAAAAAACTGTTGCCAAAAAGGTAACGAGGAAGAAGAAGAACTAGAACCAGAAAAAAAGCTCTTGGAACAGTTAATCCTCATTTACTTCCATCAATTACGTAGAGCAATGTCAAAGCAGTAGGTTAGCAATCCAATCACACTCGCAATTTAACTCTATATTTTGCAAGGCAGGGTCGTAATTAGCTCTGCCTTTTCCTTGAACGGATGTTCCAACTGAAAGACAATGCAAACAGCAGGCCCTTCGAACCCACACAAGAGGGAATTTCAATGGATAAACCAATGCCGAATATTGGTTTCGCGTTCATGTCTTTGGCCTTCAAGGTTCGCGATTTTCTCTTTCCCCGCAAAGATGTCTTAGAAGAAGTGAACATAAAGCCAGGATTTCATATACTCGATTATGGGTGCGGCCCTGGAGGGTACACAACTATAGTTGCTGAGTTAGTATGGCCGACAGGAAAGGTTTACGCTCTTGATATCCATCCGCTTGCTGTTCAGAGAATTAAGAGTGTTGCTGCCAGAAGGAAATTGACAAACATAGAATCCATCTGTTCCGATTGTGCAACTGGATTGGAAGAAAGTAGTATGGATGTTGTGTTACTCTACGATACCTTTCATCACTTAAGTAATCCAGATACAGTACTTAAGGAGTTACATCGGGCATTAAAACCAGATGGATTTCTTTCGTTCTCAGACCATCATATGAAAGAAGATAAGATACTGTCTCAGGTAACAGATAAAGGATTGTTTAAGCTTTTGAGGAAAGCTAAAAAAACATATAGTTTCTCGAAAGAAAAAAAGTACTAGGTGAGCTCCTCGATTTCTTATTATAAATAGTTATCTGGCTTATTTTACTCTGATATTCAGAATACAATATATTATATTTATTCTTTTACTTCAAAATTAACATGAAAAGGAAGCGTCAATGTATTTCAGATACTTAAACTTTTTAATTTTATTCTCCGTTCTTATCCTTATTCCCAGTTCAATAAAATCAGAAAATAAAGAGCCTGACAACTCTGTTAAAAATAGTACGTCTTCTCAAATCCCTATCGACTGTCCACTTCGCAAAAAAGGTGTTGATGTAGATCATATAAAACCTTTTGAAGATACTGAAAAGTATATTACCTTTCTGGAAAGAGAAGATAGGATGAAATGGCAGAAGACTGATGCTGTCATTGAGAAGCTTAATCTAAAAGGAAATGAAAGGATCGCTGATGTTGGTGCTGGATCAGGTTATTTTTCTTTTCGTTTTGCCTCAATGCTTCCAAAGGGTAAGGTCTACGCAATTGATATTGAACCAGAAATGATTCGCTATATTCACCATAAAGCTATGATTAATGACATTAAGAACATTGAAGCCATCCTTGCTGAACCAGATGATCCAAAAGTGCCTGGAGATTCAGATATTGTATTTATCTGTGATGTGCTTCATCATATTGAAAATAAGTCACTATGGCTGAAGAAAGTCCATGACCAGATGAAAAAAGGAGCCAGGTTAATACTCATTGAGTTTAAAGAAGGAGATCTCCCAGAGGGACCACCAGAGAAAATAAAAATATCCCAAAATGAAATTACTAAAATAGTTATCAACGGAGGCTTTACAAGAATTTCTGCTGACGATAAGTTGCTACCATATCAAACCTTTCTTGTATTTAAGAAGCATTAGATATTAGAAAATAGTTTAGAGGGACAAGACTTAACAGACTACACATAGACATCATATACCTCCTACATGTACCGGTGTCGATTCACTCTCAAAAACTTACACCACTACCATCAAGGACACCACCCAGAAAGCCGAAATTATCAACACTACGATGAGTATGTCATAGTAAAATTTCTCTGAAGCCGACTTTTGCTTATTGCAAGTAGTGTTGACAAAATGCCTACAAAGATCAACCGCAACATCTTGTGTCAATTCAGGATATTATTATTGACACACAATAGGAACTTTTCCTATACT
>CBDTTR010000178.1:0-5133 GCA_965363405.1 uncultured bacterium
GAGAATTATCTAAATATCAATAAGTTAGATGATTTTGTCTCTCCTCCCCTCTGTGCCCCCCTGATTAAATCATTCTTTGCTGTCTATTATTGCTCCCACTTTCCAATTATTCAATAAACCAGCTTTTCAACCCTTTCCCTTGCTCTCCTTCATAGTGAACTCAGTTTAAAGAAAATACTTCTTGATCTGCAAAAAACCAGGGGGTTCACAGAGTTTTTAAACATAATTTCTCTCTGTGCCCTCTGTGGTTGAATGTTTTCCACCTTGCTTTATACCGAGAATGTAGATTTGCAGTCAAGAAAATTCTCCATGGTCCACTATTCTGAAAACTTACTTGACATATAAAACGTTTGTATATATTAAAGGATTGGGAGGTGGGCTTATTCAATGGAAAAGGAAACCAGTTTCAGAGAGGTCATGCTATGGGTTCGTTTGGCCATGACCTTTAATGTGCTATATCACGAGATAAAAAGTGAGTTGAGCAAGGAGAATTTTACCGTTCCCCAGCTTGATATCATATCTTGTCTGGATCGCACCAAAGGAATACCCTTAAGTGAGTTGGCTGAGAGATTGCTGGTTACAGGTGGTAATATTACAGGGATTATTGATCGACTGGAAAGGGATGGATATGTGTTTCGGGAACGAGATAAGGTCGATCGAAGGGTAGTAAGGGCACTATTAACGGAAAAAGGATTTGAGCTCTACAAAACGTTTCTTCCCAGATACAAAGAGATTATGAATAGAATTAATAGTGCGTTAACTTTTCAGGAGAGAAAACAGCTCCAACAATTATTAAAGAAACTGGCACATGGAGTAAAACAGAAATAATTACGCACATTCATTAAATTAGTCAGGATTTAATCTGACATTTGTATAATTACAAGGTTGGACTGGTTTTTGAGCGGATACTTGCTTTTGTAACCTTGAAAAAAGATTCGGATTCCAACTACTGTCGTTCATGGTAGTGGTCTAAAAGTTTTTCTCTGAAAAGTACACATACAATATGTTGACATATCACAAAAAGACAGGGGCAAAGCCTACCTGCTGTTAATCAGAAATAATCCTCAAACATTTCTCTGTAAGCAAGGTCGCATATTGCTCAGCCAATGGTCAGGGAATTAACTGTGCAATAACTATTTAGTAATTAAACATGTTCTATATCTGAATAACTGGATATTTCTGAATTGGTTGTGAAAAGATCGCTCATTGATAGTTGCTGAATATTATTCTTTCCGGTTAATCTGGCAAAGTCCTGCAGTTCTTTAGTAACAACAAGGAGATAGTTTGCGAGCCGCTTGGCAGACTTATCAATATTAAAACGTGATCGCAACGCCGGATCCTGCGTTGCAATTCCCACCGGACACTTACCTGTATTACAAATTCGGTATTGCTGACAGCCAATGGCAATTAACGCTGCAGTTCCAATTGCCACTGCATTTGCACCCAATGCAAACGCCTTAGCAAAATCTGAAGCAACACGCAACCCTCCGGTAATGATTAACGAGATGTCCTTTCTATCTTTCAGTGCTTTCCGCGCACGAAGTAAAGCAAATATGGTTGGCATCGACGTGGCTGCTTTAATAAATTTCGGAGCAGAGCCTGTGGCACCTGCTCTGCCATCGATAGTAATAAAATCGGGGTTTGCATATAATGCAATTTCAAGGTCTGCTTCAATATGCCCTGCAGCTATTTTAACGCCGATGGGTTTTCCCTGTGATACGTCCCGTAGCCAATCCACCTTTTGCTTTAGATCTTCTTTGTTTTTAATATCCTTAAAATGTGACGGGCTGATAATGTCCTTCCCAGGTTGAAACCCTCTGATTGCAGCAATTTCATCAGTTACTTTGTGCGCTGGCAAATGCCCTCCCATTCCTGGCTTAGCCGACTGGCCGATTTTAATCTCAATCGCATCGACTTTTTTCAAATTCTCCTCATTAACACTATACTGATTTGGTACGAATTCAAATATGTATTTATAGGCATTTTCTATGGATTCAGGCAGTATCCCCCCCTCTCCGGAACACATGGCGGTTTTTACTGCTGAGCTTCCTTTCGCCAATGCAGTTTTGGCATCTTTTGAAAGTGCTCCGAAGGACATATGGGTAACATAGATGGGTGTATCAATTACGAGGGGCTTTTCTGATCCAGGGCCGATAATGGTCTGAGTAATAACCGGAACATCACTGTTTAAAGGGAGGATTGCAAGTTGAGCACCTTTAAAAAGAATGTCGTCCCATGAAATGGTTGATTTTTTTGTTCTCATGGGTTCATAAATGGATTTGCCGGTTTCTGCCATTTCATGGATATCTGCAAAATCATCTTCTGTTGCAGATGTAGTTTTTTTAAGATCAATCGGAATTTCTAATCCTTCTTCTTCCTCCTGAGACAGCTCTGGTGGTTTTTCCTCAGGTGGCGTATCTTCAACAGGAGAGAAATACTTTTTGGCTGTCCCACAAACTGGACATACCCAATCGGCTGGGAGATCATCCCACCCCATGCCTTCTTTTTCTTCATCATAAACAAACTGGCAGACTTCGCATTTATATTTGGCCATATTTTGTTCTCCTACACATCTAAATTGGCAGGTTCATAATATTCTTTAGGACTTTTGCAATATGGACAGCGGTTTGGTGGTTCCTGTCCTTCATAAGTATATCCACAAATACTGCACTTCCATTTAATCGGTTTTTCGCGTTTAAAAACAGTTCCTGATTCAACCATGGACAGAAGCTTTTCAAATCTTGCCCGATGCTCTTTTTCTATTTTTGAAATCTGTGTAAACAATATTTCCGCCGGTCTGTTTCCTTCAACCTCAGCTTCCTGAGCAAATCTCGGATACATTTCCTCTGATTCGTACTTTTCTCCATCAATTGCTTCCTTCAGATTCCGTACCGTAGTACGTTCCCTGAACAAAAGCTTTAATTCTTCCAGTGCATGATATTTTTCATTATCTGCCACCTCTTCTAAAATCTTCGCAATATAGCGGTATCCTTCTTTTCTAGCAATTTCTGCATAATAGATGTATCTATTGCGAGCTAAGGATTCCCCGGTAAACGCCTCCAGCAAATTTTCTTTGGTTTTGGTCATCGTACAGTCTCCCCTTAGTGATTGTGTCGTGAAGGAATTCTATTAACTTGTTGTTCTATTAGGTCCTTTCGAGACAGATTTAGCAGCACTTCCTTATATTAAATTCTATTATTATATGTCAAGGGGAAAGGGGGGGCACAAAAAAACAAGGGGAATATAGTGAGGTGCCTAAAATAAACAAGAAAGTATAAGATACCTACCATGACCGTAAGAATCCTAAAAGTTTTGTTTAAACAGTTAAGAAACTATCAACTTGTGTTGGGATTGTAAAGGAAAGGAAAGGAAAGGATAAAATTCTTTATGATTAAGACTTCGATTGGATAATATTCCCGTGGAGCACGTATCTACTTTGAACTTCATAACGTAGCGTTGATAATTTCGGCTTTCAGGTTGGTGTCCTTGATGGTAGCTATGTTGCGAGTTAATGAACAAACTAAGAACACAATATGTGGGCTTATGAAAAAATAGGCAGGAGTTACTGATAAATCATTCTTTCCCTCCTATAATTGTAATAAAATGACCTTTATTGTTAGTATTGATATCTTTTATCTTTAAGTTTTCAAAATATTGATCAAATACTTTCCTAATGTTTTTTGGGTAAATTGAGATATTATCCATTTTATAATAATATGTACTTATAATCCTGATATCTCCATCATGCCTTAAGGTTCTATATATCTCTCTTGCATTTTTTCTTATATTGTCTCTTGTAAAGTTGGCAAATAAAGAAACTTCAATATCAAAGCAATGATTCTTAAAAGGTAAATTTTTATATTCCCCAACAACATATAAAAATTTTGATTTTACCATTTGTTTTTGTGATTCAATAAAACTATGGTTATCACTTAATCCAACTAAGGTTGTATCTTCACATAAATCTGATAATTCTTTTATTGAACCAAGGCCCGTTCCGAGATCTAGTACAATTTTGTTTTTATAATCAATGTTCCTTAATATTTTCCTAAGTTTTCTTCTCATTTAAAATTATAACTTCTTGCCAACTTATCAAGTCCGCTTCTGATAAATTTTACTGTAAGATACATCTGCAAATGTTAAAAATTTGGCCTCCCACCATTTTCTCACCATGGTAGCAGCGTGAGATTTTAACAAAAATAATAGGGCACAATATACGAGTATGTGATCCTGAAGTCTGGTCATTATTCCAGGGTGAGATTTGAGAATGATTACTTATGATTATCAGTAGTAACCATTAACTTTTGTCCTGGTTGAATAGGCTGGTTTTCATTTAGATTGTTGAGTCGACGGATTTCCTCCACTGAGAGACCATATTTTCTTGAGATGCTATAGAGAGTATCTCCACGAACAACATTGTGATATTGCTTTTTCTCTTGAGAAAGAGCTTGCTTGGGAACAGGAGCTTTTTCAATCTCTTGGGTTAATGTATCAATTCTTTCTTCTAAAGTTTTTATGTAGGAACCCAATGTTGTCACGGATTCTTTTGTTTCAGTAAATTGAGCTTCAAGCTGTTCTATTTTGTTTCCTAATTGCTCAAGCTTTCCATTGATTAGGTCTAAATCTTCCTTGGGAGTCTCCCCACCACACCCTCCAAAAGTAAAAACAGTTACACTCAATAAGAGAACTACCAATACTATAGAAGGTCTTAGAGAGATTAAATCAAAGAGCGCTTTATAACTGCTACTGGTCTTTTTCTTCCAAGAATCACCTTGATTTTCCTGAATTTGTTTTGAGGACATTTGGTTTTGTGGATATAGACTTTTGCGCATATGTTCCTCCTTTCCTTTAAAGTGTTTTATTTGTTTTAAGTTTAATAAATAACTTCTCTATTGTAAAGGGAAATACGGCATTTGAAAAATAATCATTTAATCTTGTTAGTCTATAAGTTCTCAAGTGACCCCTCTAACAATTGAGAGGAGTTGCTTGAGAGCGTTCTTAGAGGTTTTAAAATGTAATCTGTTTGCAATTATCCCAGGTAGTTTTTAGGCAGGCATTTATTGTAAGATACATTTTGTAGTAGTAAATATTTCAGTCCTTCAATAGTTGATAAGCATGGTAGTAGTGTTGAAT
>CBDTTR010000179.1:0-5107 GCA_965363405.1 uncultured bacterium
TCATAGTAATTGCTGATATCTGCCTTTGTGCATATACCAATCATGGTCACTGTGGAATTATCAAGGATGGTGTAGTTGAAAATGACCAGACTTTGGGTATTCTCCATAAAATTGCATTAAGCCAGGTTGAGGCAGGTGCGGACATGGTTGCTCCTTCTGATATGATGGATGGCAGGGTGGGGGCTATCAGAACGGCTTTAGATAGTAATGGGTTTTCACACATTCCCATTATGTCCTATGCAGCAAAGTATGCCTCTCAATTTTACGGTCCCTTTCGTGAAGCTTCTGATTCTGCACCTCAGTTCGGTGACAGAAGAAGCTATCAGATGGACCCGGCCAATGCAGAAGAAGCTTTGCGTGAAATTGCTCTCGACATTGAGGAAGGAGCAGACATCGTGATGGTAAAACCTGCTTTGGCTTATCTGGATGTCATTTACAGAGCTAAACAAAAATTTAACCATCCACTGGCAGCTTACAATGTAAGTGGAGAGTATTCAATGGTAAAGGCTGCAGCAATGAAGGGTATGATCGAAGAAAAAGGTGTCATGATGGAAATACTTCAATCCATAAAAAGAGCAGGGGCTGACTTTATTATCACCTACTTTGCTAAGGAAGCTGCGAAGTTGATTCGAAAGTAAGGGATAGGAATCAGGAGTCAGAATTCACAAGGAAATAAGATATGTGATATGCGATCTGGGATGTGGGTGAAAAAAGTTTTTAATCGCATATCACAGATCTCACATCGCACATCATTGTAAACGCGTAACACGCAATTCGAAACATTGGAAATTTACCATAGCAACTAAATGCTAACGTATGGCATCCCATGTCAAACGATTCTCAAAATTGTCAGATTGTTTTGGCAGCCTTCGGTACATCAACGGGCTCATCTGCCATTTATGCCAATCTGTTAAAGCTCTTTGAGGAGAGATTTAAGCAGAAGATTCCTACGGGGTTTACATCCCGGGTAGGGAATCCAAAGCTTAAAACTGTTTTAGCTAACCTTTCTTCAGATAAAAAGATGGATGTTGTGATTGTCCCGCTTTTTATGATACCTGGCAGAGTGTTCCTGGATGATATTAAAAAGGTGGCAGATGAATATGAGCGTAGCTTTAAATCTGTCAAGGTAGCAAACCCGCTGCTTCCCGATGAGAAAATATTCAATGTATTGAAAGAAGAGATTCTGCCTGATCTTAAAAAACCAAAACCTGAAGAGACAGGTATTCTTTTTGTGGGACATGGCACACCGGATAAAGATTCATCTCTTATCTATATCAACTGTGCTCAAAACATAAAATCCCTCTTCCCTAATTCCATGAAAGTAGCCTTTGGAAATGTGGAATTTTCAGCCCCTTACTGCAAGGATGTACTGGGAGAACTCATCATGAGTGATATCAAAACACTTGTCATACAGCCTTTTATGATCGTTGATGGTGTTCACATACATGAAGATATTAAAGGGGCACTTAATGGAGATCGCGATGATAATAAAATTTATCGCCACCTCCTGGATGTCTATGGGGAACCTCTTAAAAAGAGACTAAAGGAAATGGAGTTTGTCTATAAACCTGGTCTTGGTGCTTATCGGGGTATTTTTGAGCTTTTTGCTGATCATACCATGCAGGCTATCTCGAAAAATTAAATTGAGGAATTATTTTACTGGGTGATGAATGCAAACTAAATTCGAAATCTTAAATTCGAAGCACGAAACAAATTCAAAATTCAAATTTTCAAAAATAAAAACTATCGTTTTGTTCATTTGAATTTTTGTCATTTAGATTTGTTTCGTATTTCGATATTCGAATTTCGGATTTTTATTAAGCAGATAGCTGTTTCAATTCTGGTTAAACGATACCAATATTAATTTCTCCAAAAGTAGATTAAAGGTCAGAATTATGTTACCAGAACAGATAGAGGAAAAAAGTTTTCAATTGATTGAAGAGCGTGTTGCTTCTCATTCGTTCAATAGTGAGGAGTGGACTATTGTTAGAAGGATGATCCATGCCACTGTTGATTTTGATCTGGTTCATGATACAACGTTCCATCCAGAAGCCATATCAAAAGGGATAGCTGCTTTAAGAAAAGGAGCTCTTATTATTGCTGATACCAAAATGGTGAAGGCAGGAATTAACCTTAAAAGGTTGCGTAAGTATAAAACAAAAATTCTGTGTACCATCTCTCATCCCGAAGTAATAAAGGAAGCTAAGTTATCAGGCAAGACAAGAGCATCCGTAGCAATGCAAAAGATGAGTTCCTTAATGGATGGATCGATTATCGCAATTGGAAATGCACCTACAGCGCTGTTTGAGGTTTTGGAGTTAGCTGAAAAGGAATCTCAGATACCATCGTTAATTATTGGAGTGCCTGTTGGATTGGTGGGAGCCAGGGAAAGCAAAGAGATGCTTATAAAGAAAGATATTCCCTACATCACAGTCCGGGGAGAAAAAGGGGGAAGTCCCCTTGCGGTAAGCATCATTAATGGTTTAGCAGTCTTAGCTTTAGGGAAATAGATATGACTGAGTATGGAACGTTTTATGGAATAGGTGTTGGTCCTGGAGATCCTGAGCTAATTACGTTGAAGGCAAAGAATGTGTTGGAGAGTGTGAGATATGTTTTTACTCCTATTTCAGGTAAAGGGAAAAAGAGTATTGCCTATAGCATTGCACACAGGTTCATTTCTCCTGATGCTACGGTTGAATCCCTTGTATTCCCAATGACCACTGAACAGACAGTATGTGATAAGGCATGGGAAGAAAATGTAATGAAGATTGTTGCAGTAATTGAGAAAGGCAATGAGGCAGCTTTTATCACTATAGGAGATCCTATGACTTACAGTACCTATGGATATCTCCTTGAAAAGATGAAATCTATGTATCCTGAAGTGCGGCCGATTACCATACCTGGAGTTCCTTCCTACCTGGCTGGAGCGGCTTCTGCCAATCTGCCCCTTTCTGAAGGCAATGAGGTGCTGACCCTGATACCTGGCAACACCCCTGATGAGAAAATAACAAAACTCCTTTCTTTATCAGATACGGCTATATTCTTAAAGCACCATAAGAAGACAAAAAACCTCTATAAAATTTTGGAAGAGATGAACCTGCATGATAAAGCAATCTATGTCAGTCGCTGTGGATTTGAAGATCAAGTTGTGACTGTAAATCCAACCCAGGATTTGTTAGAAAAGGCGGATTACCTTTCCCTGCTCGTTGTAAAAAAATCATGATCACAGGCTCTCTATGACCAGCCCTCCTCGCAAGAGACACCTTCGAACCGGTTATACTACTGGAACTTGCGCTTCTGCCGCTGCAAAAGGAGCAGCTATGACACTATTAGGACTTCACCCCAATGCGGCAGAAATCAAACTTCCCCTGGGAGATACAGCTACTATCCCCCTATGTAAAAGCTGGATAAAAAACAATACGGCTTATTGCACGGTGATTAAAGATGCTGGGGATGATCCTGATGTTACTAATGGTGCTGAGATTGGCGCACAAGTTTCTCTCATTCCTTTTAAAAAAAAGGTCAAAGTTGAGAAGTTAATTATTGCCTTAAAAGGTGGAAAAGGGGTAGGGATGGTAACCAAGCCGGGACTCCCTGTTAGAAAGGGTGAAGCGGCGATTAATCCTGTTCCCAGAAAGATGATCAGAAGCGCTATAAGGGAAGCCTTTTGGCCGGAACCCGGGCTCATGGATTTATCAAACAAGGTTGAGGTGACACTGTTTGTTCCTAATGGGGAAGAGCTGGCCAAAAAGACCTTTAACCCGAGACTTGGCATTCTCGGTGGTATCTCTATCCTCGGAACAACTGGGATTGTAAAACCATTCTCCCACCAGGCCTATAAAGAGACTATCTGTTGTGCATTGCAAATCGCCAGGGCAGTGCAGTGTAAAGAGGTTGTCTTGGCCACGGGTGGATTGAGTGAACGTCTGGCAAAAACATACTTACCTTGCTCAAAGGAGGAATCATTCATCCAAATGGCTGATTATGTTGGATTTTCCCTTAAGGAGGCGCTAAAAAATGGATTCCACAATATCACTGTGTCTGCCTTTATGGGAAAATTGTCAAAGATTGCTGCTGGTTGTACCTATACGCATGCGAGAAATTTCCCTTTAGATATAGAGTTGTTTATATCACTGGGAAAGAGATTGGGTATAAAGACAAGGGTGTTAAAAGAGATCTCCCATTCTATCACTACACGTGGTGTATTGGAAATTCTTTTAAAGCATCGGGAATGTAGTATTATTGATGCGATATGTACACAGGCGGTAGAGGAACTCTATCAGATGAGTCAGGGAAAGGGTAAGATCTTTTTAGTGTTGTTCTCTTTTGACAATGAGGTGCTTTGGTATGGCAGCAGGGAAGGTAAAATCGCGGGTATCAAATAAAGTTATAACGGTGGTTGGAATGGGCATGTCCCCAGATGATTTAAGCAGTAGGGCGTTATCCATTGTCCAAGAGGCTGACATCCTTGTTGGAGGGAAAAGGCATCTTAAATACTTTTCCAAACTACCTGCACAGAAAGTTCCTATTTTTAAGAATCTTGAAGAAGTTCTGAGTGTCATTAACACATCCATAAGGAGAAGAAAGAAAGTCGTTGTTATTGCCTCGGGAGATCCTGGTTACTATGGGATAGCAAACTATCTGATTAAGCATTTGGGGAAGGATAAGGTTGAGATCATACCAAATGTAACTACTTTTCAGGCGGCTTTTGCAAAAGTTAAAGAAAGCTGGGATGATGCCTTTCTCTTAAGTCTCCACGGGAGGCCCATACCCCATCTGGCCCCTCTTCTTAAAAAGCATAAAAAGATAGGGCTCCTTACTGACAACAAAAACACCCCTGGCAAGATTGCAAAAAGCATGCTTTCAGAAGATGCATCTCTTGGAACTACGGGCGTCTTTGTTATAGAGGAGTTGGGGAGAGAAGGTGAGAAGGTTCATAAATATCTTCTTAAGAATATTGCCAGTAAAACATTTTCATCGCTTAATGTCATGATTCTTATCTCCTCATCGCAGGATGAAGGAGCAGAGGAAGAGAACATCCGCATTGGTATGGCTGATGAGCTATTCTCTCACCAGGGCGGACTTATCACCAAAGATGATGTTCGTG
>CBDTTR010000180.1:0-5078 GCA_965363405.1 uncultured bacterium
CTACTGCAAATTCTGGGTTCAAAACTTCAGAGCTAGTTCAAAGAAGAAAAAATCTGCATCATCATCTTTAGCGTAAATGTTCTCCACCACATCATCTCCCCAGGCATGTGCATAGTAGGCATTGAGATTGATGTGCTTATTGAGATCATAGTTTACTGATATGTCCAGTACTTTAGCCAGATCAGTACTGCCAAAGCTGGGACGACCAATGTAACCGAAAATATTTCCCCGCCTTCTGGTGGCTCCTGCCCCCATGTACCACCTGTCATCCCTTTCGTTTAATTGAAGAAAGTGAAAATCAGTCCTTACCACCATTTTTCTGATGGGCTTTACGATCATCTGGATAAAGAAATCTTCATTATTCATCAGATTGTAAAAGGGAAAGAGGGCATACTTTCTTGCCGTAGGCAGGATTTGGAAAAATGTTTCGTGATCACTATCGGTGGGATTGGAATCACCGGATGAGATGAAGTAACCGATACGGAGCCATGGTTTTGCAGGGAGACTGGTGAACTGGTAGCCCATCTCAGCAGTCCAGGCCCATGCTTTGTGAGTTAAACTTCCCCATTTTCCAAACTGCCCGGTTCCCCATAAGAGGAAATCACCCACTCCAGGTCCGAAATCTACAGCATTGAGTAAATGAAATCCCATGGTATGTATCTCGATTTTACCCTGGTTGACCTGACTGCCAGGAAGTGTATTATCCACCTTGGGAGTGCTTCTATCGTCACCGTAGAAGTAATAAAAAAGTCGGTTTTCCGTATGGGGGATAACTTTGTCGTGCTTTATGGTTAAAGTGGCGGCTACCAATGTGATCTTGCTTATAGTGCGGTGGTCATTTTCAAAACCTCCCTCCGTGGGGTGGGAAACCATAGCGGTGATATTAAACAGGTCCTTATCCAGGCTTACCTGCCCTCCGTCAAAACTGCGGGTGAATGCAGACCACCCAAAAGGGCCTATCAAGCGTTCAGCCAACCTCACCTTTTTTAGCCACATGATTTTGGGATTGTCATAGGTGACCTCCATGGCGTCAACGTAGTCGAATCTTCCACCCATCAGCGAAAAACCATCAAAGAGAATGTTCTTTAATCGAAAGTAGCCCTGTTTGACAAAAGTACCGTGAGTATCGGATTTCCTACGGTGGGCATAATAGATTGCTCCAAGGCCTAAGGGTCCTGCAGGGGCAGCAGAAATAGAATTATTGGGTAGTTCACCAACATGGGTATCTTGAATTTGCATGAAGGCCTCTAACCATTTAAACTTGTACCCAAGCGCCAAACGGGATCGAATAAAATAATAGTCATAGTCATTGTTATCGTTTTTCTGTGGTGAGGGCTCGAACCAGTTCCAGTTTTCATAGCGTGATACGACTTCTCCCGAAGCCCATATCTCTCCCTGATCATTGCTGTGTGTAAAAAGAGTGATGTTTGCTGAGGCTGGTGAAGATAGGATTAATAAGATTGTTATAGTTACAAAACATCTTTTACTCATAGGCCATTTCCTCCTTTAGTTAGCAGTATTCCCTTCATTTATACAATCTTTGAAAATTTCCTCTAAAGACTGCGGTATCTTTGCAATAATTTCACTTATCTGAGTTGCAGGGGTAGGATTTATTATCTGTCCTGCTATTCTGTTTGCTTTGCATGCTATACTGCACGCTTCCGTAATAGAGAAACCATGACATACAAGTCCAGCCACCATGCCGGTTATGGTGTCTCCCGTTCCTCCAATGGCTTCAAGCTCCTCGATGGTTGGTTCAACTATCTTTTCCACTATTTTACCACTGTCACAGATGAAATCTGTTTTACCTTTTACGCACAGGTGTTGTGCAGCGTTGCCGGTATCATATGCCTGCTCGATGAGTCTGCCTGGATCATCTTCCAGTTTGGTGAGGAAACCTCGGGTATAAGCGGGATGAGATGCCTTATCGTCTGCAAGGAAAGCAAGTTCACCAAGATCAGGTAGAAAAAGGTCGTAAAAGGGTGCCTGACCACTTGCCTTTGCAACATACATAAGACCTGCATCGGCAATGAGACATGGTCGTGGGGATGTTCTTCTTATGGACATTATCATTTGATTGTGCAAACCAATGTCAGGGATAATATAGTGAAGTCCTAAAACGGTAACATTCATTTTTGGAAGGTACCTGGTGAGATGGCGATAGATGAGGCGACTACCGCTTCGTTTACCAATGTCTCCTGCCACCACGCCCTGTGGCATAGCATCACCAAAGTATTGGGTAACAGCACAGGCAGCCCCCATCATAGATGCGGTCCCTCTGTTAAGCGGGAATGTTTTATCGTTTATGATTAACGTTTCACCGTCTAAATGAGCGGTGCCCGTGTGCAGTTCGATGTCAATTGCTGGTATTGTGCCGGCAAGGAGAAGCATATGTGTCTCGGAAATTCTAAAAGTGTTTCTGTTGCGAGTTACGGGTATAGTTTTTTGATCTTGAACACGTAACACGAAACGCGTAACCCGCAACCTGTATCAAACCCATTATTCCAGTATTCCATCATGAGCAGAGCGAACTAGGTCTTCCCTACTGTTTTCTTAGCTTCTTCAAAGGCAATAGCAAGGCTATAAGCACACAGCGTGTATCCTATTTCTCGTGGAGAAGGTGCTTCTGATAAAGTTTTTCCAATCATTTCCTGTGCAAGATAGGGCACATCAGAGCAGCCACCTCCTGATATGTTTACAATTTTTTGTGATGCCTTTTCAAAGGTAAGCTTCATATTAGCCGCTCTTACCATAATGTAATTGCCGAAGTCTTTTGTTTTGCAGATCTCAACAGGTTTTAATGCATCTTCAGATAAATGAATGGTCTCCATGGGTGAGAGATTATGTTCCTCAAGAGTTCTTACTATTCCTACCTGTTCAACAATAGGAAACTCCAGCGAGAGATCACAACCGGTTCGATACTGTGGGGGAGGGGCTACCACTCTGATGTAATCGTACCCGGCTTTTTTAAGGAGCGTTTCAGATTGGATGACGTCATTGACGTTTTCATATATCAACAGTCCTCTGACCTGGCTCTGATCAGAGTCAGACTGCTTTTTTCTGAATTTAAAAAGATTTTTCAAAATGCGCATTTGTTTTATATGCTTATTATAAAGAATGCATCGGATATTTGACATGTCATTGCGAGGAGCGTAGCGACGAAGCAATCTTCTCAGATTGATGAGATTGCTTCGTTTCACTCGCAATGACGATTTAAAGTTCTGAAGTTAATTGAATATTCCCATCAATGAGATTTTGTGAGAATGAGAAGAAATTCGTCTTCCTTTTCTTTTACTTCTACCTGCCAGCCCTGATTGGTTGCCATTCTTTCGATGTTGTCTCTTGCAGTTGCGGTATCAACCATTACCTCAATCGTTCCCTTGCCGATTTGATCCATCTTATTGCGTGTTACAACCACAGGTTGGGGGCAGGACAGTCCGCGGGCATCAACCTGTTCATTCATAATAACCTCCTACTTACATGATACGTGATTAATTGAATTTAGGGATTCAGGAATTTAGGGATTTGGAAATTCTGAATTCCTCAATCCCCCAATTGTTCTTATATCTTTTTTCTCATGCTTAAGCCAATGATGATACAGACGACAAGTCCAATGATGACAAATGCCGGGCCCCAGGGTGCTGGTCCTTTGGGACTGCTTGCTGTTGCAAAGTTGTGGGCAAAGCCTGCACCTGCTATCATTCCAATGACAAAGACCGCAGCATCTCCATCACCTTCGCCTGAGAGAAAAAGTTGTCTTCCTGGACACCCTCCGGCCAGCGCAAAAGCAAGTCCAGCCAGCACCATTCCACCAAAATTCCAGAGGTGGCTGGTGTGGGCAACCGGTTGTTCGCTAAAACCGGGATGGAACTGGTTGAAAATGATATTGGTTATGAAAGCTCCAATAACCAGTCCTGTGACACCGGTCATTAGATGAAAGTCCCTGATGAGGATAATATCTCGAATAGCACCCATCGTGCAAAATCGTGTTCTCTGAGCAAAAAAGCCTATAGCTATTCCTATCAGCAGAGAGGTGAGAATGGGCGCAAATTGAGATCCAGGACCTTTGGTACTAAAAAAGAGAGCTCCCGATGGTAATGTGGGAGAGACAATGAGTAACAAAAGGAGACTGACCATCATCACTGGCATGATTAAGCCTACGGAGGCATATGTTTTTTGATTTCTTCCCAGATTGTAACCTGATTTGATAAAAAGAACACCGATCCAGACACCTGCAGCCAGACCTATAAGTCCCAGGATTGCATTTCCGTCCCCACCAGCTAGTCGTAAGAGTGCCCTCCAGGGACAACCCAGAAAAACCAGTGCCCCAATCATGGCAAAGAAGCCTAATATAAATCTGACAATAGGGGCTGATCCAGTTCGTGCCCTGTATTCTTTAAAGCATACCGCAGCGACTAAGGATCCTAAGACGAATCCAATAATCTCAGGACGGATGTATTGTACGACGGCTGCCCGATGGAATCCTAAAGCTCCTGCAATGTCCCGTTCAAAACAGGCAACGCAGATACCCATGTTAGCTGGGTTCCCCAGTTTTTGAAGTGCGGCTGCAGCAATTCCGATAAACAAACCAACCGAAAAGATTCCTTTCTTAGAGGCAAAGATGTGTTTCATGTTTTCACCCTTTTAAAATTTAAATACTGCAAAAAACCTTACCACAGAGGACACAGAGGGTTGCTAGTGCACTCTGTGTTTCTATATACTCTTCCTTTTTTATAAATTGCAAATTGATAATTTCAATATTATCAATATCAAGTATTGAATTTATCAATAGCTGATTGCTTAACTTTACAAATGATGCGATGAACGGAGGGTGGGTCATTTGGATTTTAGATTTCGGATTTTCGATCTCAGATTCCTGGTTTAATTCCGCATTCTGCAATCAGAAATCCGCATTCGTTTAATCCAGAATCCAGTATCTTGTTGTTCAGTAAGTGCTACCTTCACAGGAAGTATCGGATGTGTTTTGTGAAAAAGAAGGGGGGGTTACTTCTGCTCGGAAAGGAATTGGATTAAGGCTTTACAGAGTGGGGAGGCGGTTCTCTTTTTGTCCTGGATAA